>NZ_JBFRGA010000043.1:0-15242 GCF_052115105.1 Chryseobacterium sp. 2TAF14 | reverse complement strand
GTGGAATGATCAGTACATCAATATCCCCAGGCTTTTTTCCTTCTTCCAACTTAAGTTCATTTCTAAGAATGGTTTTTGTGACAAAGAATCCTTTGTAATCAAAATAGGCTTTTGGATCAGGGTAATAAATCCCGCTTAAAAATGTCCGAAGATCTGTTTTTCCACGGTCGTTATTCCAATTTAAGAGAAGATCAATGACTTCGTTTTCTGACATCGATTTAGATACCCTTTTTCTGTTAAATAATGGATCATCATTACTGTTCATCTTTATGTATTGTGTAGGTTATGATAAATTAAAACTTCACTTTAATTTGTAACTATTTTTTCTGATACGTTAAACTTTAATAATCAATAATATTGTAAATTAGTAATACTTTACTATCTGAACAAATACGAATGTTATGGCATTGATTGATACCTACAGAAATTCTAAATTAACAAAAGAAAAAGAACGCGCTAAACTCGTTTCAGATAAAGCTAAGGAACATCTAAAAATAGCTGTGCTTAGTAAAAAAGCTCAGGCAGCCAGAGACGCCATAAAGAGAACCAAAACCGTCAGCACGATTAATACTAAGCTCAAAGAAATTGATAAATGCACCAGTGACATTGCAACAATTACAAAGAAAATTGCAGATATGGAGGAAAAGATTGTCAATAAAGAGAAAGATATTGTTAACTACCAAATCAAAATTGACAAAGAACAAGCTGCTCTTGATAAAAAGAAACAAACCGCTGAAGTAAAATTAAGAAAGGACCAGGATAAAAATTTAAGAGATATTGGCAACACGCTGAAGAATCACAATACTTTACATCTGCGCACACAAAGTGAAATTAAAGCATTAAAAGATATTCCTGAAAAAATCACAGTTCTTTTTTTGGCCTCTAATCCATTAGATCTTTCACAATTGAGATTAGATGAGGAAGCAAGATCTATTGCCAATATGATTCGCCAATCCAAGTACCGTGATGCCGTGCGATTTGAATCGCGTTGGGCATTGCAGCCTATGGATTTACTACAAGCAATAAATGAACTCAACCCAACTGTTGTTCATTTTAGCGGACACGGTTCTGATAATGATGAAATTGCATTTCAGGATCAAAGCGGTAAAATGAAACTAGTGTCTAAAGAAGCTATTGTACAGACAATGATGGCCTCTGCTGAAAATATCAGACTTGTATTTTTCAATACCTGCTATTCAAAAAATCAAGCAGAGGCCATATCAGAATTTGTCGAAGCCACTATTGGGATGAATACTTCAATCGGAGATGACGCCGCGAGAGTATTTTCTTCTCAATTTTACTCATCTATTGGCTTTGGTCATTCGGTTGACAAGGCATTTGAGCAAGCAAAAGCACTGGTAATGATGGAGGGTATCAATGAGGAAAATACCCCGGAGCTATTTGTTAGGGACGATCTAAATGCAGGCGATATTATTTTGGTTAATCCGAAATAATTGTATTTAAAAATCAGTACCTCAGTTATGGGAAACCGTAATAAATAAGTAGAATTTCATTTTATATTTGAAATAAATTTTTATCATGAAATCAATAGTCTGCTTGTTTGGTTTAGCATTTCTCATGTCATGCTCTAATCCTTCTCCTCGTAATATCCTGATTTTTAAAAAAGAGGAATATGCTGGTCAATGGCCTTTTTCAGTAAATGAAATTCAAGTCTATTGCTCGGGGTATAAAGAAATATATGGCATCGCCAGTAATGGCAAAACCTATGCATTAAACGGATCAGCAAAAGGAGCTTCAAGTAATAATCCCTCTATCAGTAAAGTAGAAGAAATATGGTTAGACGACCCCAACTGGGTTGGACTTAAAATATCGTACGGAGATTTCATAACAGAAGGATTACATCTTTGTGAGAGTAAATAGAGGATATATGATTAAAGTAATATATAGGGGAAAGAAAAAACTCTATCGAGTGATAGAGTTTCTTTCAAAATTTCATTTTTTTGAGAATTCAAATGATGTACTTAAATCCTCTTTTAATATGATGTATGCATCAAATTTTTTTCCTTTTTTACTATTCATGTTTTTAATCAGCGGTGTTTTCCTTGTCATTAATAATGCTGTAATATGACTGATGCTGAGCTGTATTCCACATATGAATCTGAATAAAATCCATTGGCATTGATCATCAGGACATTTTACTATTTTGTCCTTAATGATGAGATTTTGTTGTTGACACTTTGGACATTTTAATTCAGGGATATTTTCTAGCGGAATATGTAGTGATAGCAATTCATTGGTAATTTCCGTAGTGTAGCGTTTGATATCATTGATGAACTGGTTTTCATTGAATTCATTCTTTTCTATTTTATCCAGTGCCATCTCCCATTCTGCGGTCATTTCAACATTAGATATTTTTTTATCTCTTACTAAATCATATACCTGTAAACCTTTTTCTGTTGGAACTAATGTTTTGTTTTTTCTGATAATGTAGTTCCTGCTGAGTAGTGTTTCAATGATCATTGCCCGGGTTGCCGGGGTACCTATACCCATATTTTGAAGGATCTGCTGTTGGTCTTTATTTTCGATTTGTCTTCCTGCATTTTCCATGGCTGATAATAAATCAGCTTCTGTGTAAAGCTTCGGAGGTGTTGTTGTTTTTTCCCGTAATTCAGCATTTGAAATTTTAAGCTCATCACCGATTTTAAATTCAGGAAGATCTATAAGCTCTTCTTGAGTGTTTACATTATTATCGATTGTATTGTTAGAGTTGATATGATCAGTTAAAATTCCTTTGATAGCCCGCCAACCCTTTGCGATTATTTTTGAGCCTTTGATGTTGAATGGGTAATGATGTACTTTAATGGTTATCTGAGTAATTTCCTTAGAACAATGTTCTGATAAGGATTCCAATAACCGATAAACGATCATGTCATAAATGGATTTTTCTCCGGCTGTCACAGCCGATGGAACTTTTATAGTCGGTAATAATCCATGATGATCAGTCACTTTTAGGTCGTTGACAATTCTTTTATTGAAATTGCCAAACTTTAAAGTTGAAATTGCTGGCTTGAACTGATCTGTTGTATTGAGGATTCTTATGAGTTCAGGAATTTCGGTCCAAAGATCTTCGGGAATATATTTGCTGCCTGTTCGTGGATAAGTAATAAACTTTTTCTCATAAAGACTTTGTGCGATCTGCAAGACTTCCTCTGCTGATAAACCAAGCTTGCGGTTAGCTTCTTTCTGAAGTTCTGTTAAATCAAAAAGCAATGGAGACTGTTCTTTTACAGTTTTAATTGATACATCTTCTACGATAGCCCTACCCTCACGTTCTGTAGCTTTTAAGATTTGATTAGCCTGTTTTTCATCCTCCCAATATGCATCCGATAGACTTGTGAAATCTAAATATTCCTTACGGTGCTTGAGCTGAATCTGCCAGTATTTCTTTCTTTCGAAATGATTGTGATCCTGAAATCGTTTACAGATTAAAGCAAGTGTAGGAGTTTGAACCCGGCCCAAAGAATATACATCGTTATGGGCAGCAATACTTAATGCCTGACTACTGTTGATTCCTACCAGCCAATCTGCTTCGCTTCTGGCTTTTGCAGAGGCATATAAACTGTTAAAGTTTGAACCAGGTTGGAGTTTTTTGAAACCTTCGGTAATTGCTTTTTCTGTTAGTGAACTGATCCACAGCCGTTCAAACGGTTGGGTGCATTTCAGATAGTCATAGATGTATCTGAAAATCAATTCGCCTTCTCTTCCCGCATCAGTCGCAACAATAATGCTGTCGCATTGATTGATAACATTTTTTATAATTTTCAGTTGTTTTAAAGCAGAAGGATCTGGCTTATAGGTGTTCGATTGTTTGGTTTTTCGTGGTGTTAAGATAAATGGATTGGGAAAGATCGGTAAAGAGGCTTTATCAAAGCCTCTTATACCATAATCTTCCGGCATTCCCAAAGACACCAAATGACCCAATGCCCAGGTTACACAATAACCATTTCCTTCAAAGTAACCTTCTTTTCTTTCATGTACGTTAAGTACCTGAGCAATTTCTCTTGCAACACTTGGCTTTTCTGCAATAATGGCTTTCATATTCTTTGGATTTGTATGATTAAGATGGGTTTTTATTAAATTTTACGTCCTTTGGATTTTGCAGGTGCTTTCTGTTGTTCCACCTGTTCCTTGTTAACAGGCTGTTGCTGTTTGGATTCAAGCGGCTCTTTGATATTCTTAGTCGCATCGTTCGTTTTACCGTCAGTGTTGACAGCCTTCTGGGTTTTATGGTCTTCCGATGGCTGCACTTTTTCTTTCAGCTTATTGGGATTGGTAAAGGAAAAATCGGTCTTGGAGGTTTCTTGGTTGAAGGTAATGTAGCCTTGATATTCTTTTCCTTTACTGTCAGTCAGACCGCTGACATAGACTGTTTCTCCGGCTTTGAATTTTTCGTATTGCTTGTCATCCAGTTCTTGACCTCTGAAAACTCTTGGGGCTTCACCGTTCATATTTTGGCTCTGTTGGTTAGATGTGCTTTGTTCCTTATTTTGTTGCTGTATTTGATCTTGCTTTTGAGTGTTGTTGAATATAAATTCAACATACCGCTTATCGGCATTAAACTGAACAGTAGCATCAAACAGATCTCCTTTTGTAGAGGTCATTCCTTCAAGATAAAGCGGTTTGCCTTCGAGTAAGATCTGTTTTTGATGATCATCAAGCTTTATCCCCTTAATTTCATCGGGGATTTTCATATACTCTACTCGGTAGGCCACCAATTCATTGGTAAGCCGGTCACGGCTGATAACCGAAGGAACGATCTCATCTGTTTTTGGATTGACCAGATTCACTACTCTCCCCATGTTTCCGCTCTCTCTAAGATTCTTTTTGTCTTCATCACTGAACTCGTGGCCCAGAAATTTTAAATTGTAGTTGGGCTCCCTGCGGATAGCATGAAGCTGAACAGAAACCCCGTCAGTATCAGAGGGCTGTAAAGAAAGTCGAACGTCCATTTTGCTGGTAGCACTTCCGAGTCGAATGGTGACAGGAAGCAAAGTATTGGTCTTAAAACCTCTGAGCAAAGGATCTAAGGCATTTAGCTTTTCTAGTTTCTCTTTGTTGAGACCAAGCTTTTCCATGGTCTTCCAGTCGATCTGGTTTTCTGAGTAACGGTACTCTGTTTCAGTGTTGGGCGTGTTTTCCATTGTATTCTGATTTTTTATTTGGTTTGTCTCTTTTGGTAATACTTCATTGTCTTTCTGCTTTTCTTTTTCTTCGGATGATGCCTGATCAACATACTGCTGCAGGTCTTTTGCAGTAGTAATAGCGTCATATTCCGAAATCTTGAAAAAGTTAAAGCGTGAGGGATTTTTTAGCTGTCTGTAAAAGTTTGAAAAGAAATTGGAGAAGACATCTCCGTGTTTGTCCACACGGATGAGCTGCTCGTTGTCTTTCATATCTTTAGGAGAAATCTTTTGCAAGTTTCCCTTTTGATCGATACCCTTTACCAGTTCAATAGCATTGGTTTCTTTGTCAAGAACCAGTAAGGTATCGGATGCAGGCTTTATGTCATTTTTTGGATCCTGATCTTGTACTTTTTCTTCCATTTCAAAAACTTAATGGGATGAAATTAAATTCAGATGATTTATTCTTTTAGAATATGGTACAGCTGCAATCTGTTTGGCTGTTGCTGTCTTGTATGTCAGGATTTTAAGGATTCTCTGATAAGTTGATGGACATCGGATAGTTTGTAATACAGCTTGCCACTAATGGTATAATATGGGAGTTTTTTATTGGTGCGATATCGCTGCAAGGATCTCGAGCTTATTTTAAGTAACTGCAATACATCTTGGTTATCGAGCAATTGCTCGCCATCTACTTCTATAAATCGGGATTGGTTATTTACTACCTGTTCTTTCAGGATGTCGAATCGTTCCATGATTCTCTCCATCCAGACAATAAATTCTGTTCTTTCGATATTCATAACGGTGATTTTTGATGTTAAATGTTTGAACAGTTGATCAACTTTACTGAGGTAAAATTGAGTAATGGAGATCACATAAAATCACTACCTTTTCGGAGTACCGAAAAAATTTTTCTTAGGAGGATAAATATTTCCTAAAAAAACATCGATATTTACAATAAATAATTACCATGGGATTAACAGAACAACTTTTCGGCAGTAATGCCGAAAAATTTTCACAATGCGTTGAGAATAAAATAGCGGAACTCAGTGAAAGGCATAAAGATTTTCTATCTGAAGGAAAAATCGATCTTTCAACGTCGTATATGATCACATTTGGACAGTCTGGAAGCGGTAGAGTCGGATTCGGCAGGACGCAAGACATTTCTCCCGAAATCGATTTAGAAATTGATAGGATTTTAACCGAATGCGCTGAAAAGCACTTACAAAAATTATAAAATCTACCGTAATGGGAAAGTTTCATTTGAGAATAACTGGCATATGATTTTTGAAAAAGCTACCGGTTGTATAACCATTCTTTAAGCTAAAAGTTTGCAATGACTAAAAGAACAGAAAACAACTTAATAGCATTAGGTTTCAATACTGATTTAATTATAAAAATAAAAAAACTGGGATTCAATCTTTCCACGCTAAAAAGTATGGGAAAAAAAACTCTTGTAGCTTATCAGTTTTCAGATGATGAGGTAGAGATTATTACCAGTAAAATTCAAAGAAAGCAGCCATCACAAGAAATCATGGCTTCAATTTTATCAAAGAGTGGAAAAGTATGTTGTTTTTGTGCTGACGGAAATACCGAAGGACACTTTCAGATTCATCATATTGAAGAATACCACCAGACTCAAAATAATAATGAAGACAACCTTTTACTGGTATGCCCAAGCCATCATGTCCAAATTCACGCAAAAAAGATAAGTACTACAGAACAGATAATTGTAAAAAAGAACTGGGAAAGTATTTGGAGTATTGCTTCAGAATATAAACTTAGAGGCATTGAATTTCCCTTTGGTTCATTTATACCTTTAGATTATTCCTTCCAGGGTCCTATTACAGATATCTTTAATTTTAAGGAGCCAAGCAATGCTGTCTGTTTTCAATTAGCAAATAGCGATATAGCACTTGAAAGTGTAAAAATATTAAAGCGGGATCATAAATTAATTATTGTTGGAAATTCCGGAAGCGGTAAAACAACTCTTGCCAAAGGTGTTGCAGGATATTTTAGCGACGCTCAGGTTTTTATGTCTGTGATTTCAGATCAAACAAGCATTGATACAGCTCGAGAAATTGCTCAATTTCTTAGCCTTGCGAAAAATGAAATTATTTTAATCATCGATGATGCAAATACCATATTAAAATCTCAGCAATTAGAGCAAATCTTGAAACTGTCTTCTTCGAAGAAAAAGGTTATTGTTGTAAACACCAGAGAAACATTTGAAGTTCAAAATAATATTGAACACCATTTTCCTGATTCCCTGCAATATATTAGCTGGCCATTGCTGAAGGAATATATTACAAAAGTAATACTGGATCATGAGCAGCAGGTTATCAATTTTCTTAAGGCTAACAATGCTGACACCTTTATGGGCGCAATGATTGGTTTTGGACATCTGGATTATCCCTTGAAGCATGTTATCGACAGTTATGCTGATTCCACTGATTCAGTTTGGCAGTATATCTATATGCTTGGTGGTGGGTTGTTAAGAAATACGTCAAATTATATTGAACTAGTAGCGAAAGAAAGGTTTGATCTTATTATTCTTTATATTTCCATCAAACAAATTTCAAATTTTGAACAGGGAACGAGTGTAGAGGAAATCATCGATCTATCAAACCGTAATAAGACATTAAAAACAATTCACTCTTATGAAATCGATTGGTTAAAAACACAGCTCGAGAAACTTTGCAAAAGACGAATTCTTGTCAATGTCAGGGATAAATACAAAACCGTTCATCGGGAATTTGCCCGAACATTTATTGAAATTTCATTTCAATCACATAGACTTGATTGTGAACAATTGCTCAATGAAGTTTTTAATGACTTTTCAAGAGCAAAAGAAATCATGATTCTGTGGTCGTGGCTAAGATACACTAATCTGAAACCATATATTAATTCCTGGTTTAATTTACTACAGATTCAGGATTGGAGAAATATTGCAGAAAATTGCATACAAAAAGATCTTTATACAGTATCGATATTAGCAATGCATCTGCACGAACATAGCTACAGTAAAGAAAATATCATTATTCACGATATATTTATTGATAAAGCTTCCGCTATTGCTTCGTTAATAAATGATGCTTCAGAAGGAACTTTATACTTTTTCCGTCATATTATGGCCACTTTAAGACACCATTGTGAAGAAGTTATTATTCCGCTATTGGATCAGATTAGTTTTAAAAAAATGGCTTTTTTAATCAAAAACTCAGAAACAGATTCTTTTCAATCTTTACAATTTTTATTTAGTACGATTGGTAGTCTGCATATCAACTGGATTAAAAACTTAAGAGAAGAATTGAATTTTAATGATTTTCAAAAAATAACAAGTCGAAATAAAAAAGGAAACATCGATTCTTTTTGCTGCACCATCCAATTTTATCGTGCTTATATTTCAAATATAAAAAGAAGTCAACTCAAGATTTTAATTGATCAATTTTGCAGGCTGATTAGGGATTGCTCTATTGAAGAAATTAATTTTTCTGCTGGTACCAACTTCCTTGCAATTTATGACCTTTATTATTTGCCTAACGAAATTGACAGAATTTCCGACTCCTTGAATCTTAAAAAACTCGTTGCCAGCTATGAAAAAAGCATTCCCCGTCATTGGGGAAATTTAATGATGCTTTGTCAATTATTTCAACATTCTGAAAATAATAATTTTGCCCGGCATTTTGTTGATAATCTGAACTGCGAAAAAACTGTAAAAAACATAGCGGATTACTATATGAACAATGGATATGAATTCCGCCTGATAATGATACAGTTGGCTTACGGCAGTTTAGAAACGAAAAGAAGATTTGCTCAAAAACTACAACCTTTTGTTGAAAGTATCATTGAGAAATTTCCAGACGTTGATGATTATAACGATATTTTAAAAGCGTTTAATCATCTGGATAAAAAAATCGGCTCTGAAACATGCTTAAAATTAAATAAGCCAATTCCTGATAAAAATTTTGAAACACAAGTAGATTTCACCCATCAATCCTTTATTGAATTTAAAGAGCTTGAAGATTCAAATAAAGACTATGATCTTTGTAGTTTTCTCTTTGATGCCCCTGACAATAATACATTAGAAAATTAAATCCCCTCATGAATCATTCGAAAAGTTAAATTAATTCTTTCTTTCATTGGTATCGTGGATTTAGCAATACGATGCTCCCAGTTTTCCTGCAAGTCTCCTTTCATGATGAGCAGTGATCCGTGAGGAAGAGGAAGGCTGTATTTACTTCGATGATGGTCTTTCTTTCTAAAATCAAAGTTTCGGGTTTGTCCGAGACTGATAGATGCAATGACTGGACGTTTGCCATAGCGACTTTCTTTGTCCCTATGCCAGGCAACAGAATCATTGTTATTGCGATATAGGTTGAGTAATACACCATTGAACCGGTATCCGAATTCTTTTTCGATTCTTTCTTTTAAAGAAAAAAGTTCTGGAATCCATTCATTTCTCTTAGTGGTATTATTGTCGGCGGAATCATCCATTTTTGTGTCGCCGTACCAGGCGGTAAGGCGTGGTGTTAAAACCATTTTATCATACATTTTCTGAGTCCGCTGTTCCCATGGTGCAGTATTAAGCAGTTTATCTTTCAGAAGATCTGCTTCTTCCCTGGTGAGAAAATTTTCTTTGTATTCCAAAAGATCTTTTGGAAACTCGTAAAATTCTTCCGCATCAAATAAACTCAGCTGGCACATTGTTATTCTCTTTTGAAATATTTATATTTGATCCATCCCGTTCCAACGGGATTTTTTTCATCATTTGTGTTTTTACTTCCCTTCGGGGAAGTTTTTATTTAATAAATGAACTGGTGAGAATCCATCGATGTCCTTTACTCAAAATGAATTCAATTCTTATCTCCAATTTTGTCTTTGATTTGCTTGATGTCAGTTTTGATCTCTGTCATAAAGTTTTGAATATTACGTTCTGCAAATTCATCGGGTTCATATTCTTTTGTATTGATACTACAAGCGAATTCCCAGATTTCTTTGATTTCTGGCAACGGAATTTTATAAGGTTCATAAAATTGATTATCAGCCTTTACCCAAATACCATCTGCTTCGTGAAACTGGAATCTTTTATAACTGATGCCGTCATTGGTAGTGATGAAAACATACGTCCTATCTGTTTTTAAGTCTGAAAGATCTTCGACATATTTCCCCACGATGTAGGTTCCGTTTTTGTAAGGTGGCATGGAATCTCCGTCAGCCGGGAATGCCCTAAACTTTCCCCCTTTTAAAAAAGGTAAGGATATGGTATCGAGACTTTCTATGTATTCAGGATCACTATAACCGTTCAAGTATCCCATCGAAGCTTTTTGTGGAATAATCTCAATCTGATCGTTTCCATCCTGATCCACCCTGATAGGCAGAACGATTCTATTGTCAGGAAGTTCGATAATCTCATCAATAGAAAATTTACTGACGTTAATGGTCAAAAGTAAATCGATGCTGACATTATAATATTTAGAGATTTTAATCAAAATCTCGAGAGGAGGCTCTGCGGCATCATCCTCATACTTACCATATCTGCCTCTGGTAATTAAAAGATCATCAGCAACCTTTTGTTGTGAAAGATTGAGCTTACCTCTTAAATACCGCATGTTTTCTGATAAAATTGACATTGCTATAATTTATAGCAACAAATATACGATATTTTGCTATAAAACGTAATAATTTTGTAAAATGGAACGAGCGATTGCGCATATGGATTTGGATACTTTCTTTGTTTCCTGTGAGCGGCTGAGAGACTCTGTATTGGAGAAGCAGCCCGTGATCATAGGTGGCGGAGATCGTGGTGTAGTAGCATCATGCTCGTATGAAGCAAGAAAATTCGGGGTTCGTTCCGCCATGCCATTAAGAATGGCTTTACGTTTATGTCCGGAAGCTAAAGTGATCAAGGGAGATATGGAATACTATTCCAATATGTCCCATTTGGTAACAGAGATCATTCAGGAAAAAGTACCTGTGCTGGAGAAGGCCAGTGTGGATGAATTTTATCTGGATCTTTCAGGAATGGATAAGTTCTTTGGATGCTATCAATGGACAACTGAAATTGCTGAAACAGTCGTAAAAAATACGGGCTTACCCATCAGTTTTGCTCTCTCTACAAATAAAACAGTTTCAAAAATTGGAACCGGCGAAGCAAAACCTGCCGGAAAACTGGAATTAAAACCCCAGTCTATCCAGCCCTTTTTAAATCCTTTGTCCATTAGAAAGATTCCGATGGTCGGCGATGTTACTTTTGAATTGCTTTCAAGATTAGGCGTAAGAAAAATAGAAACTCTTTCCCATATGCCTGCTGATGTATTGCAGCAGCTGATTGGAAAAAACGGTATTGAACTTTGGAAAAAAGCCAACGGTATCGATCATAATCCGGTTATTCAATATTCTGAACGAAAATCAATTTCCACGGAAACAACTTTTGCCGAAGATACTATTGATGTTCAAAATATCAGAAGTATTCTCTCAGGAATGGTTGAGCAGCTTTGCTATCAGCTGCGAAATGAAAAATGGCTGACCTCAACCATTTCGGTCCGAATCAGGTATGCTAATTTTGATACGGAGACCAAGCAATGTAAAGTTCCTTATACCTCAGCAGATCATACGCTACTGAAATATATTCTGGAACTTTTTAAAAAAGTGTACACGAGAAGAATGAGAATTCGTCTTGTTGGGGTGAAGTTTACAGGACTTGTTCATGGGAATCATCAGATGAACCTTTTTGAAGATACCGAAGAACTGATCTCGTTATATCAGACAATGGATAAAATCAAAGACCGATTTGGTTCAAAAAGCGTTGGAAGAGCTTCAGGTCTTTTAAATCAATAAGCACCCATGTTATGTTCCTCAATTGCCATACCTATCATAGCCTTCGTTATGGAACTATTTCTGTTGAAGATCTGGTTCAGCAGGCTGTGGACTATAAGCTGAAAGTTTTGGCATTGACCGATATTAATACCGTAACGGGTATTTATCAATTTTATAAGCTTTGTCAGGAGAACGGTATAAAACCGATTGTAGGAGTTGATGTAAGGGTTGACAATGAACAGTATTATATCTGTTTAGCCAAAAATCCAAAAGGTATTGCAGAGGTAAACAGACTTTTAACTGACTATAACTGTGATGGCATCGAAATTCCGAAATTCAATCCTATCTTGGAAAACTGTTTTGTCATTTACTCTTTGCATAATATTCCCGAAAAGTTATTGGAAAACGAGTTTATTGGGATCAGACAGAATGAACTCAACCTATTGATCAATCCTGAACTCAAATCTATAATACATAAAATGGTCATTCTTCATCCGGTAACCTTTAAAACCGATGAGGAATATGAACTTCATAAAGTACTACGGGCGATTGATGGCAATACGCTTTTTACAAAACTGACCGAAAATGATTATTGTAAGAAAAATGAATCTTTTATAGGCAAGAAAAAGCTTTTGAGTCAATTCGGGAATTATCCTGAAATTATTGAAAATACAAAGCAAATAGTTCGTGAATGCAGTTTTGATTTTGAGTTTAAAACTCCTAAAAACAAAAAGCATTATACTGACAGTAAAGAAAATGATTTTAAATTATTGTCCCAACTGGCTTATAAAGGCTTAGTTCAAAGATATCCGGATAATAACAGTCAGGCTATTGAAAGGGTTAAAAAAGAATTGACTGTTATTGATCAGTTAAACTTCTGCGGATATTTTTTAATTACCTGGGATATCATTCAATACAGTAAAAGTATGGGCTTTATGCACGTCGGCAGAGGAAGCGGTGCCAATAGTATTATCGCCTACTGTATCGGAATTACTGATATATGCCCCCTAGAGCTGGACCTGTATTTTGAACGTTTTCTAAACCTCAACCGTAAATCACCGCCGGATTTTGATATCGATTGGAGCTGGAAAAATAGGGATAGTATTTTGGAATACATTTTTGGTAAATACGGCAAAGATCATGTTGCCTTTTGCGGAACCAATGTCGAGTTCAAAAGAAAATCAAGATTCCGAGAACTCGGAAAAGTATTCGGTCTTCCAAAAGATGAATTGGATCAACTCTCTAAAAAACCGAAAGAACAGCATGATCAGAATTCGGTTGTTCAGAATATTTATAAATATGAGCAGTTATTGATAGGCTTCCCAAATCAGAGAAGCATGCACTCTTGTGGGATTCTGATCTCTGAAGAACCCATCACCAATTATTCAGCTTTAGAGTTTCCTCCAAAAGAGTTTCCAATCGTACAATTTGATATGTACACGGCAGAAGATATTGGATTGGAAAAATTTGATATTCTATCGCAGAGAGGTTTGGGAACGATTAAAGATGCCGTCAATCTTATTGAAGAAAAACAAGGAATTCACGTAGATATCGAAGATACAACAATCTCTAAAGGTGAAGCCCGCTGTAATGAACTGCTGAGTATCGGAAAAACCATTGGCTGTTTTTATATAGAATCACCTGCCATGCGAGGTCTGCTAAGAAGACTGAAATGTGACAATTACAAGGTATTGGTAGCCGCATCTTCCATCATTCGGCCAGGCGTTGCCCAGAGTGGTATGATGCGTGAATACATCTTCCGTCATAACCATCCGGGACAATTTGAATATTTCCACGAAGTATTTGAAAAAGAACTGGGTGAAACATACGGCATCATGGTATATCAGGAAGACGTGATCAAAATTGCGATGCATTTTGGCGGTGTTTCGGCTGCTAATGGAGATGTCTTGCGGCGAGCCATGAGCGGTAAGGGACGATCTCTTTCCGCTCTACAGAAAGTACAGGATGATTTCTTCGAGTCCTGTAGAAAGAAAGGTCATCCTGAGCAGCTTTCAAAAGAAGTTTACAGACAGATTGAATCTTTTGCGGGTTATTCATTTTGTAAAGCCCACTCTGCGTCCTATGCTGTGGAAAGCTATCAGAGTCTCTATCTTAAAGCGTATTATCCTATTGAATTTATGGTATCCGCTATTAATAATGGCGGTGGGTTTTATAGAACCGAAGTTTATGTTCACGAAGCAAAAATGGCCGGAGCTACGATTCATAATCCATGTATTAATCTCAGTGAATTTCAAACCACTGTGTATGGAGTTGACGTTTATTTAGGTTTACTACACATCGAAAGACTTGAAGCAGCAGTTAAACTTTTTATTCCCGAAGAAAGAAAAGAAAATGGTGATTATAAATCATTGGAAGATTTTGTAAAAAGGGTTAACATCGGTATTGAAACATTACAGATATTAATTTTTGTGGGTGCTTTCAGATTTACAGGAAAACAGAAACACGAGTTACTGATTGAAGCAAGATTTCTTTTATCGAAAAATCAGTATAAAACAAAGATCATCTCATTATTTGATGAGCCCCAAAAAGATTACGAGCTGCCTGTCATCGAAAGAAACCCTTTTGAAGATGCTTTTGATGAATTGGAGATATTAGGTTTCCCTGTCTCCTATTCTATTTTTGATCTATTGAAAACAAAATATAGAGGTCATGTTATGGTAAAAGATCTTTTGAAATATCATAAGAAAACCGTTAAGATGCTGGCCTATTTGATTTCCAGAAAACATGTTCCTATCAAAATGAGAAATCATCCTGGGAAAAAAGACGATATGTATTTTGGAACCTGGATTGATGCCGAAGGTGAATATTTTGACACCGCCCATTTTCCTGACAGTCTTCGTCAGTTTCCCTTTAAAGAAGGAGGCATTTATCTTCTATTAGGAACCGTAGAAGTTGATTATCATTTCCCAACCATTACCATTATCAAAATGGCAAAGATGCCGCTCATCGCAGATCCAAGGTATTCATTGGATGAGGAAAAATCTAAAGAAATTGAAAATAATCTTCGGGAGGATGTAAGCTTGACATTTAGAAATCCATATCCTCAAGAACACGAAATAGGATTGCCGAGACACAAATTGCTAAACAATTAAAAAAATACTATGTATTTTTATGATCAATATAAATTTCTTTTCATAACGTATGCTACAATAATATCTTTTATTAATTTTAGATCAAACAAAACTATCATTCCATGAAAAGATATTCAGAAATTGAACTTGCTGAGATCATAAAGAATACAATAGATACAAAATATAATAA
>NZ_JBFRGA010000042.1:0-35928 GCF_052115105.1 Chryseobacterium sp. 2TAF14 | reverse complement strand
CCGTAATGGAATCATAAACAATCCAAGATTGATCACATAGGCGATCGGCAAAGCCAGAACATATAAAATGATAAACTTCTTTATAAATGAAGAATATGAATAGGGGATCGGTGTGTTTTTAATTCTTTCGCAACCTCCGCAAACATCTAGAAAACCTGAAATTTGAGTGTCTAAATACAGCATTTCTACATCCGAGATTTTACCTTCCTTTTTTAATTGATGCAATTTGTGAGTCAAAAGAATCACCAGATCGGAAGGACCGTGATGCCTTAAAGATTTTTCGATTTCAGAATAATCTTCATCCAGAGCCCATCTCGTAGATTCCTGGGAAAGATGTTTAGCCAAAAAATGCGGAAAATATTTTAAATATCGTGCAATCTGATCCGCAGAATTTCTGTCGTCGGATAAAATAGCATTGATTTTTACAGCAAAATTTCTTGTGTCATTTACCAGTTTTCCCCAAAGTTTTCTGCCTTCCCACCATCTGTCGTAAGCAGTATTGGTTCTGAAAACCAAAAGCAAAGACAAGACAAAACCCAATAAAGAATGAATCATTCCCACATTGCTGACTTTAGATTTTGACGTTAAATGCAGGTATTCAATTTCCAGGTATTGGATCCCGTAAGAGTAAATTGCCATCAAAATCATTGTCGGGAACAAGATTTTCAGGGTGTCGCTTTTGTGTAAGCTGACCAATATTTTCAGGAAATGTTTAGTATTGTAAACTCTCATGGATTGTGTGTGTTCTGCAAAGATAAAATATTCGGTTTGTTTTTTTTCGCAGAAATTTTATTTAACTTAATGGATTGATTTAAGGGATGCATATTTTTTAACAACAAACACCATTGTTGTCCAAAATACTTTAGCAAAATGTATTAAAATTAAGTTTATGCTTAAGATCTGTGCAAATCTGGGTAATCTGTGGGAATTAACATCAAAATTTTTATAAATTTCAAAAAAACACTATTTTTATTTCGCATTAAATTACAGACTCATGATTCTTGAAAACGTAGATGTTGTAAACGATATAACGAAAGAAGATTTTCAGCAAAATTATTTTAAAAAGCAGAAACCGCTGCTCATAAAAAATTATGCAAGCCGTTGGGAAGCTTTCGATAAATGGAATTTTGATTTCATTAAAGAAAAAGCCGGCGAACAGGAAGTCCCGTTGTATGACAACAAGCCTGCAGATGCAAAAAAAAGCTCTGATGCGCCGGTTACAAAGATGAAAATGAAAGATTATATCGATACGATTAAATCTAAACCTTCCGATCTTCGTATTTTCTTTTACATTATTACAGACCGTCTTCCCGAATTATTGAAAAACTTTACTTATCCTGATTTGGGAATTAAATTTTTTAAAAGACTTCCCACTTTATTTTTTGGAGGAAGTGAGGCGCATGTTTTAATGCATTATGATGTAGATTTGGGAGATTTTATGCACTTTCATTTTGAAGGAAAGAAAAGAATTCTTTTGTTTAACCAGAAACAGTCGAAATTCTTATATAAAGTTCCGTTGTCGGTTCACACCGTTTACGAAATTGATTACGAAAATCCAGATTATGAAAAATTCCCTGCCCTGAAATATGCAAAAGGCATTGAGATTTTTATGGAACATGGCGATGCGCTTTTTATTCCCGGAGCTTTTTGGCATTTCAACCGATATTTGGAACCGGGTTTTTCAATGTCACTTCGAGCTTTACCCAATAAGCCTAAAGTTTTTGCCAATATGCTTTATCATGTTTTCATCATGAGATATACTGATAAATTGATGCGGAAATTGTTTAAAGCGAGTTGGGTAGATTTCAAGCAAAAATGGGCGTATGAAAAGGCGACGGAGGCTTTGGAAAAGTTTGAGAGGAAGTCGACAAAAAATCAGAAGTGACTTTCATTGTTATTCCCACAGATTGCACGGATTTCACAGATTGTTTTTGCCACGAATTCACGAATTTTTACCATTAAAATTATTTTAAACATCATTTAAGGAAAATGATAATAAAAAAATTTGTGCATTCGTGGCAATTTTTCCTCAATCATCCGTGAAAATCTGCGGAATCTGTGGGAGATTTAAAATCAACATTTCCCTCCTTCTTTTTTATTTCCTATTTTTACCAACCCAATTTTAAGAACGATTTCAATGGCAAAGGCGACGAAGAAAGAGACCCCGTTAATGACTCAGTACAACACCATCAAGGCGAAATATCCTGATGCACTTTTACTTTTCAGAGTGGGAGATTTCTACGAAACTTTTGGGCAGGATGCTGTGCGAACTTCCCAGATTTTGGGGATTGTTCTTACCAAAAGAGCGAACGGAGAAGGTCATATCGAACTGGCCGGTTTTCCGCATCATTCGGTAGATTCTTATCTGCCAAAATTGGTGAGAGCCGGACTTCGTGTTGCAATTTGCGATCAGTTGGAAGACCCGAAAACCGTCAAAGGAATTGTAAAACGTGGGGTTACCGAACTGGTGACTCCCGGAGTGACTTTCAATGACCAGGTTTTAAGTTCAAAAAAGAATAATTTCCTGCTTTCGCTTCACAAAGAAAAAGAAAAATACGGAATTGCTTTGGTGGATGTTTCTACCGGCGAATTTTTGGTGAGCGAAGGAAATTTAGATAAGATTTTACACATCATCAATACTTTTGATCCCAGTGAAATTATTTATCAAAGAAGTGTACAAATTCCGGATCAGCTTAAAAATAAAAATGTTTTCAAGCTTGAAGATTGGGCATATCAATACAATTTTGCTTATGAAAAGCTGACGAATCAGTTTAAAACCAATTCATTAAAAGGCTTCGGAGTTGAAAATTTACCGTTGGCAATTACGGCGGCAGGAGCTATTTTTGCTTATCTGGTTGAGGATACACATCACAAATTATTGGCGCACATTACCAAAATTCAGATTATTCCGCAGGAAGATTATCTGATGATGGATCATTTTACGCTGAGAAATTTAGAAATCGTTTTTCCAAGTAATCCTAAAGGAAAATCTTTATTGGATATTATTGACAAGACTTCCACACCAATGGGTGGAAGATTGTTGAGAAGAAGAATTATTCTTCCCTTAAAATCTGTTGCAGAAATAGGTAGAAGACTTTCTTTAATTGATTTTTTAAACGAAAATGATCAACTGAAATATGAAATTTCTCAATTATTGCGCTCAATTTTAGATTTAGACCGATTGATGGGAAAACTGGCGGCAGAAAAAATTTCACCTAAAGAATTAGGTTATCTGCGTCAAAGTTTGATTAATATTCAGAAAATTAAGGGGTTGCTACATCCTCATGCAGATATTTTGGCTTGGCTTGAACCGCTGAATTCTTTGGATGAATTAATTGAATTACTTGAGAATCATTTGAATGAAGAACTTCCGGTGAATCTTGCGAAAGGAAACGTGATTAAAGAAAATATTTCTGAAGAACTTGATCATTTGCGAGGTCTGCAAAATAAAGGACGTGGTTTTCTTGACGAAATGTGTCAACGCGAAGTAGAACGTACCGGAATTACCAGCCTGAAAATCGATTTTAATAATGTTTTCGGATATTTTATTGAAGTAAGAAACACGCATAAAGATAAAGTTCCGAGCGACTGGATCAGAAAGCAAACGCTTGTAAATGCCGAAAGATACATCACTGAAGAACTGAAAGAATACGAAAGCCAGATTTTGGGTGCTGAAGAAAAAATCAGTGTTCTCGAAAATCAACTGTATCGAAAAGTCTGTTCAGACACGATGATTTATATTGACAGAATTCAGGAAAACTCAAATATCATTGCGCAGCTTGATGTTGCAGTCGGTTTTTCTGAACTGGCTGTTTCTGAAAGCTATACAAAGCCCGTTTTGAACGAAGGTTTTGGAATCGATTTGAAAGAAGCAAGGCATCCGATCATAGAAAATGCGCTTCCTTTAGGCGAAAAATATATTCCGAATGACATTTTTTTAGATAAAGATTCTCAGCAGATCATTATGGTTACCGGACCCAACATGGCGGGTAAATCGGCGATTCTTCGCCAGACTGCGATTGTTTGTTTAATGGCGCAAATCGGAAGTTTTGTCCCTGCAAAACATGCGGAGATTGGTGTTTTAGATAAAATTTTTACCAGAGTTGGAGCCAGCGATAATATTTCGGCGGGCGAATCTACTTTTATGGTGGAAATGAATGAAGCTGCGAATATTCTGAATAATATTTCTGAAAGAAGCTTGATTTTATTAGACGAAATCGGGCGTGGAACTTCTACTTAYGACGGAGTTTCTATTGCTTGGGCAATTGCAGAATATCTTCATCAACATCCGACGCAGGCAAAGACTTTGTTCGCAACGCATTATCATGAATTAAACGAAATGACTGTGAATTTTGAGCGTGTGAAAAATTTCCACGTTTCTATTCAGGAAAATAAAGGAAACATTATTTTCTTGAGAAAACTAATTCCGGGTGGAAGTGAACATAGTTTTGGTATTCATGTGGCAAAACTGGCGGGAATGCCTTCAAAAGTCGTCAACAGAGCTAACGAAATTCTGAAAACCCTTGAAGCAAGCCGTTCTCAAGGTGGATCTTCTGAAAGCATTAAAAGAGTAACAGACGAAAATATGCAGCTTTCTTTCTTTCAGTTAGACGATCCCGTTTTAGAAAATATCAGGGAAGAACTAACGAAAATTGACATTAATACTTTAACGCCGATCGAAGCTTTAATGAAGCTGAATGCGATTAAAAAGATGATTGGGAAATAATCATTCCTTATACATTGAGAGAAGAACTCTAAATTTACTTCTTACTGTTTCTCCTTTCAGCTTTGCAGGTTCCCATCGGTCTTTAATGTTTAGAGCAACCTTTTTTATTTCTGAAGCAAAGCTCTCATCGTTGCCCACAACCTGTACATCAGTAATCGTTCCGTCTCTTTCTACTACAAAAGAAATGGCACTTTTGAGGCTGCTTTCATTATTTGTAGTTTTCACTTTGTCTAGGTTAGCTAACTTTTTAATTTTGTTTCTGTATGCTTCTATCCCTTCCGGAAATTGTGCAATCTGATCAGGATCTTCGTAAATTGCAAGTACATCTACGGCGCTGGGAACGTTTATAGATGAAGGATATCTGTTTGTAGTGGGAGGAGGAACGGGAGAGTTTGTATATTGCCCAAAAGTTATTCCACTACTTAATATTGCAGTTATTAAAATAAAGTTTTTCATGATTAAATTTCCTCAAAAATAAAAAAATCGACGTCAATTTTCTGACATCGATCGAAGTTTTTTAAACAAATAAAATTATTTTTAATTATACTTTTTACTCGTCAAAGGAAAATAAAATAAGTAACGAACTGCTTCACCATTGATTTTTGCGGGTTTCCAGCGGGCAAAAATCCGTCTTACTCCCTGTTCTGCTGCTTCTGCATGTTTTTTGTTTTTGGCAACAGCGGTAACGTTTCTTACGTAGCCGTTTTTTTCAACAATAAAATAAAGTCGGGTATCTATTTTTTCGTTTTGTTTAAGGTCTAAAGTTTCAATGTTTTCGAAATATTTTCTTTTAAAAGCATTCATTCCACCTGGAAATTCGGGAAGAGAATCTGCTTTTGTAACGACCTGCTTTAAGTCTAATTTGGTTTTAATAATATTGTAATCAGGCAACGCCGAAACATCTGAAATAGTATTCTGAACAGTGTTTTTCGTAGCCGTTTCCTGAGCAAATGCAAGGGAAGTAAAAAAAAGACCAAGCAAAAAAATCGTTTTTTTCATTCAATTAATTTTAATGAAATTGTTTTCTGAATCATTATCAGACGTATAGTTAAACAAACTTTTGCATCAAACTTAATACCAATTATTCAAAGTTTATGTTGAGAGGTACTCTGAAACGGTATCTTACTTTTTGCCCGTTAATTGTGGCGGGAGACCATTTGCCTTTAATTTTAGAAACTGCTCTTATGGCTTCTTTATTGAAACTTTCATTAGTTCCGGAAGCTTTAATGTCTGTAAGACTGCCATCTCTTTCAATGACAAAAGTAAGCTCGCATTTTTCTCTTCCTTTACTGATAACGTTCTTTTCTTTGAAATTTTTAGCAAACTTTTGCCTGAAAACATTGATGCCTCCGGGAAATTCTGCAGGTTTTTCAACGTCACTGAAAATCTCAGATTTTTCTTTTTTCAGATCTAATTCCTGCAGCTCGGTTGTTCCTGCAACTTCCTGGGCTTGTGCAAAGCAGCTGAATATGATGGCTGAAAGTACGATAAGTTTTCTCATTAAAAGATTTTCGCAAAAATAAGGTTTCAATTTAGATTGCATTTAATTAATTAACAAAGTTTAACAGCTCTGCTTTACCGGCATATTAATTCATTCGTTAATTTTGAATATGAAGAAAATTTTGAGTTTTACGACACTGATTTTCAGTATGTCTTTTTGTTTTTCGCAGGAGCAGATTATTGTAAATGATGTTCCGTTGATTAAATATGAAGTATTAGAAAAGAAAATTCAGAAAGAAAAAGATGTCTTGCTGGTTCTGAATTTCTGGTCTACGACGTGTGCTCCGTGTGTGAAAGAGCTTCCTGATTTTATGGAAGTTAATAATAAATACAAAAACAACCCGAAATTTAAAATGCTTCTGGTGTCTTTAGACCGCCCGAAAGATAAAGACCGTGTTATTCAGTTTATCAAAAACAAAAAACTCGGCGCAGAAGTTATTATTCTTGATGATATTAAAAGAATGAATACCTGGATTCCCCGATTTGAAAAAAACTGGGACGGAAACATTCCTGTAACCATTATTTATAAAAACTCAGAAAAAGTACACTTCAACGACGGCGAAATGACAAAAGCCGAACTGGAAAACATAATTACAAAAAATCTATAAATCATGAAAAATATTAAAATCTTGATGACTGCCGCAATAGTTGGTTTGAGTCTGCTGAGCTTTACGGCAAAAAATGATAAACACGAAGAGCCAAAATCAAAAACAGCCTCTTCAAAAGGGTATGAAGTTGGCGATACTGCCGCCGATTTTAAGCTTAAAAATATTGACGGGAAAATGGTTTCGCTGAGCGATTTTAAAAAAGCAAAAGGCTTTATCGTTATTTTTACCTGCAATCATTGTCCGTATGCGAAAAAATATGAAGACAGAATCATCGCATTAGATAAAAAATATAAAGATGCAGGTTATCCTGTGATTGCGATTAACCCAAATGATCCGAATGTGCAGCCTGAAGATGGTTTCCAGCAAATGATTACGAGAGCCAAAGAAAAAGGTTTTACGTTTCCTTATTTGGTAGATGAGGGGCAGAAAGTTTATCCTCAATATGGGGCAACAAAAACGCCACATGTTTTTATTCTTCAAAAAGAAGGGGCGAAAAATATCGTAAAATATATTGGAGCCATCGACAATAATTATGAAGATCCAAATGATGTTTCAGAACGTTATGCAGAAGATGCTTTAAATGCTTTGCTGAATAAAGAGCCGGTAAAAATGACCAAAACCGTTGCGATTGGATGCACGATAAAAGTGAAAAAATAACTTTATTTTTAAAATTAAATTGAGATATTAGAGCAGGCTTTAAGTCTGCTTTTTTTATAAAATTTAGCAAAAAACAATCATGATGAAATTTAAATTTAACCTCAAATATTTACTTTTAACCCTTTTTATTTTTCTTGTTGAGGTCTTAATTGCCACTGTTTTAAAAGATAATTTCTTTATCAGAGCTTATCTTGGAGATGTAATTGTCGTGATGCTGCTTTATACATTTGTGAAAAGCTTTTTTATTGTCGATAAAACCAGACTCATTGTCGGGATTTTTGTCTTTTCATGTTTAATAGAATTTGCCCAGTTTTTCAATATTGCAGAAATATTAGGCTTCCAACCCGGAAGCCTGATGTATATTGTTATCGGAAATTCTTTTTCATGGATCGATATTTTGTGCTACGCTGTTGGATGCGCAATTTTATATATTTTTGTAAAAATTCAGGAAAGAATTAAAAAGCTTAATCCAGATTAAACTGAAGAGGTTGACGCATTTTATTTTTAACTTTCACGCCGTTTTGTTCGGCAGGAATCCACTTGGTTTTTATTTTACCGAGCGCTTTCAGAAACTCTTGTTTCACCAGTTCGTTGTCGTAAGATTCTATTTTCAGATTAATTATACTTCCGTCGGTATCAACATCAAAAACAGCAATAGCTCTTGCTTTCGAAAGGTTTTGCCTGGCTAATTTAGAAGTGTCGAAATTATTGATAATCTGTTTCATAAATGCAGAATGACCACCCGGAAATTCAGCAATTTTGTCAGCGGATGTTTTTTTCCTGTACTCTGATCCTGCTTTTACTTCAGAAGTACGCATTGAATCTTTTTGAGCATCAATAGAAATGATACAAAATAAGATCAGTAAAAGCGCAAAATATTTTTTCATAACTATGGTTTTATCTTCCAAACTGGTCGTATTTATCTTCAGCGTATTTTATAAAGTGGTTCRGCAAAGCCACATTTTCTTTTTCCATGGGAGAAAGCTCGCTGTCGACATTGTTTGAAACCGGGATGTACCAATCGGTTTGCTCAAAAAAGTTTCTGTAGGTTTGTTTTTTAAAAGCATAACCGTGTCTTGCAAAAACAGAGTTTTTAATAATTTCCATATCCAGTTTTCTTAGATTTTTCAGGTCTTTCTCTGTCAGTTTCTGTTTTGAGGCATTGATTTTGAAGACGGCATCAGAAGCAAACCTGTTTTTTGAAGTGGTGTAAATTTCTGTTTTTCCTGTTTCTTCGTCGGTATATTTTTCTTTAAAATCTTTCGGGTTTTCCCAGTCAACCAGATCAGAATTTTCATCCAGCATAAAATTCGAATTGTAAACGAACTCTTTTTTGATCAGCTTTAAATTTTTTAAAGGAGCTTTTACCGCAGATTTATTAAAAGCAGTCCAGTTTCCTGTAAGGCTGTCATTGGTTAGCTTAACTTCAAATCTTCCATCGGTTTTATCATTTCCCGGTTCATCCAGCACGAAAGATTTTGTCGATTCGTTGAAAACGCCGCGGAAAGGTCTTTGGTTTCCGTTCACAATGCTTTGTCCGTAAACGCTGTCTTTGGTAATCCTGTTGATTTTCAAAGCAATTTTTTTATAAACATTGCCTTCGTATTCTTCACCAATTTCGGGAACAATCATTTCTTTTCCTGCAAAATCACCCATATAAATTCCATAATATTCCTGATGGGTTTCAGGGATTGCTACAGAATCTTTTTTTGCGGTTAGACTGTCTTTAGGCTGTTCTGTAGTGGTTGTTTCTTTTTTACAGCTTATTAAACTGATCGTAAAGAGAGTGATTAAGGTAAATTTTAAAATTTTCATATTAAATTAAATGTGCTTTTTTGCGATTAAATATTCTATTAAAATCAAATTTGGAATCCAACCGAGCCATGCAATAATCTGATAAACATCCATCGGATTTGGGTGGAATAAATATACAATAATTACTTTCCACATTCTCAATGTGATGGCAGAAATTGTGAGCGCAAAACTTCGCCACATCCATTTTTTGTGTTCACTAAACTTTTTTTGCCGTGCTAATTGATAGGCTTTACACGTGGTAAACCACCACAAACAGCCTAAAATGACAAAAGACATCTTCGAAAGAAAACCTCCGTTGGCAAAAATCCCCATGTAAATTCCTGAAGGTGCAGCAAAAATTAGAATCAAAAAAATATAAATTTTCCCAGCGTTTTTATGGAAATTCTTCAACCGGAAATCTTTTCTGATAATCGCTAAAAATCCGGTTAATAAAACAAAAATGCTTGTATAAACGTGAGTGTAGAAAAACCAGAGATATTCCGGTCTTTCGTTCACTTCTGTCTGTTTTATCATTAAAAAACTCACATTCGGATCTAAAGGAATATATTCTAAGGTTATTTTCAGCATTAGCCAAAAGAAATACCCAAATCCTATAATGAGAAGGATTTTTAGAAAACTGAAGATATTTCTTTTAACCGCAGACATTTATTAATCTTCTGCAAAAGTTATTGTAACAGGCAATCTGTATTTAGAATCAATTGGTTTACCATTTAACTTTTTCGGAAACCATTTGAATTTGTTCATTTCGGTAATTGCTCGCTCCATTTCGTTATTCATAGAAATGCTTGTTCCAGTTGCTTTTATGTTGGTAATTTTTCCTTCTGAAGTGACGATAAATGTAGCTTCGGACTTTATTATTCCTTTTTCATTGACTTTATCCCGATCAAGAATTTCATAAAATTTGTGTCTGAAACCATATGCTCCTTCTGGATAAGGACTGTCATAAATAAGGTTAACTTTCTCGTCTTTTTTATTAGATGAAACACTTTCTTGTGAAAATGCTTTGACATTAATAATAATTACAAAAAAAGCTAATAATTTTTTCATGATAAATTAGGTTATTGATTATTCAAATCCTGTGCAATCAGCCACGCCTCACTCCAGCAAGCCTGAAAATTAAATCCGCCGGTTACCGCATCGATATTTAATACTTCTCCGGCAACGTAAAAGTTAGGCAAAATTTTCGAAGACATATTTTTAAAATTAATTTCTTTTAAATCTACGCCGCCTGCAGTTACAAACTCATCTTTAAAAGTAGATTTTCCGGTTACCTGAAACTTCTTTTTGCATAAATTTTCAAGAATAGTCTGCATTTCTTTTCCTGAAATATTGGCAATCTGTTTATTGAGATCTACTTTTGAAACTTCCAGAATTCTCTGCCAAAAACGATTCGTTACTTCAAAAATCTTAGATTGACCGATCGATTTTTTAGGATTTGACTGCTTGAAATTTTGGAACAGTTCTTCCGCATCGTCTATATCTTTTGAAATAAAATTAACCTCAATTTCGAAATTGTATTTTACTTTTGCAAGATTAATCGCTTCCCAAGCCGAAATTTTTAAAATTGCAGGCCCCGAAAGTCCCCAATGCGTAATCAATAACGGTCCGCTTTCTTCAGTTTTTAGTTTTGGAATCGATGTTTCTGCCATTTCAAAACTTGTTCCGGCTAAGTCTTTCAGTAAATCATCTTTAATATTAAAAGTGAAAAGTGAAGGAACCAAATTAATGATTTTATGACCTAAATTTTCAATCATTTTTAACGATTTTGGCGAACTTCCCGTTGTGTAAACCACAAAATCGGCTTCAAAATCTCCCAAACTTGTTTTAACCAAATATTTTTCATTTAGTTTTTCAATTTCTTTTACAGAACATTTCGTTTTTACTTCAACATTTTTCTTCTGAATCTCATTCAGAAAAGTATTGATGATGGTCTGTGAAGAATTGCTTACAGGAAAGATTCTATTATCGTTTTCTATCTTCAACGAAATGTCTCGGTTCTCAAACCATTCCATCGTATCTCCCGGCTGGAATTTTGTAAAAACACTTAATAACTCCTTGTTTCCGCGAGGATAAAACTGAACCAGTTCTCTCGGATCAAAACAGGCATGGCTTACATTACATCTTCCGCCTCCTGAAATTTTTACCTTCTGAAGTACATCAGAATTCTGCTCAAGAATGGTGACTTTATATTTCTTTTCGTCAAGATTTGCTGCACAGAAAAATCCCGCTGCCCCGCCTCCGATAATGATAATTTGCTTCATAATTATTTAATCTTATGCTGAAGATTATTTTTGCAAAACTACAATTTTTATAAACCATCTTATTTGAGTAATTTTGGGGATTATAATTTTTGAATTTTTTCTAACCACAAAAGTCGCAAAAGCTTTTTAACACATTAGTTATTTTAAGTTTAATTGAAGAACACATTAGTTTTTTGAAAATCTAAGATTTTCATCTGTTGTGAACTATATGTAATCGTATTTTAAGCTTTAGGATTACAATTTATCTTTTGTGGTAAAATTAAGTTCAAATTAAACTTTTAATAAATGACTTTTTACCATACATTCGAAGTTCGCTGGAGCGACTTAGACGCAAATAAACACTTGGCCAACTCATCTTATGTGCAATATTGTGCGCAAACCAGGATGGCTTTTATGAAAAAGGAAAAGATGGGAGTTACCCAAATGAGCCGTTGGGGAATTGGTCCGGTCATTATGCATGAAAGATTTTCGTTTTTTAAAGAGATTTTTGCAGATCAGAAAGTGATTGTGAGTTTAGAAATTGACGGTTGTGCAGAAGATGCGGCAATCTACCGTTTTGTACATAAATTCTATCTTCCTGACGGTTCGCACTGCGCAACTTCAGAAGCAACCGGAGTTTGGATTGATACGATGCTAAGAAAAATGACTTCTCCGCCGGATGATGTTGTGGAAGCGATGAATAAATATAAAACTGCTGAAACGGTATTGATGACGAGAGAAGATTTCAAAAAGCTGCCCTTCCGTCCGGAAAATATTGATCCGGCAATTTTTAATAAATAAATGATAATTGATAAATGATGATTGATTTAGTCATCATTTATCGATTATCAAACATCATTTATAATTTAACGTATGTTTGAAGATAAAGAACAAGAATTAACACCGATCTCGAAACTTGGAGAGTTTGGTTTAATTAAACACTTAACGGAATTTTTTCCTTTGTCGAACGAGTCTTCCGAGCTTGGAGTAGGAGATGATGCCGCAGTCATTAATCCCGGAAATAAAAAAGTTGTTTTGACAACGGATGTTTTGGCGGAAGGTGTTCATTTCAACTTAGGATATGTTCCGTTGAAGCATTTAGGCTATAAAGCGGTTGTTGTAAATCTCAGCGATATTGCAGCAATGAATGCAACTCCTACCCAAATTTTGGTTTCTCTTGCCGTTTCAAACCGTTTTCCGGTAGAAGCTTTGGAAGAATTATATGCGGGAATTCAGGCGGCTTGCGGAAGATATAAAGTTGACTTAATTGGCGGAGATACAACAAGTTCCAATGCCGGTTTAGTAATGAGCATTACCGCAATAGGAATTGAAAATGATGAAAACATTGTCAAAAGAAGCGGTGCAAAACCAAACGACTTATTGGTAGTAACCGGAGATTTGGGCGGAGCTTATATGGGGCTTCAGATTTTGGAAAGAGAGCATGCGGTTTTCTTAGCCAACCCGAATATGCAGCCTGAAATGGAAGGCTTCAATTATATCTTGGAAAGACAGTTAAAACCTGAAGCAAGAACCGATGTCAAAGGAATTTTAGAACAATTAGACATCAAACCGACTTCTATGATTGATATTTCTGACGGTCTGGCTTCGGAAATCCTGCATCTTTCAGACCAATCGAATGTTGGTTTCAGATTATATGAGGAGAAAGTTCCGATGGATAATCAGACGATTGCAACGGCGGATGATTTTAACCTAAATCCTGTCATGACGGCTTTAAGTGGAGGTGAAGATTATGAATTGTTATTCACGATTTCTCCGAATGATTTTGATAAAATAAAAAATCACCCCGATTTTACGATTATCGGTCATGCTGTTGAAAAAGAAGAAGGTAACTTTATGGTTGCAAGAGGCTCTAATCAATTGGTTGCTTTAACGGCTCAAGGTTGGGATGCTTTCTTGGGAAGCCAGCAAAATGGTTAAAATTTAATTTTTAAATATTGTGAAGCCACTGCATTTTTGTAGTGGTTTTTTTGTCAATTGAAATTTTTATAATTGAATATCAATCAGTTGTGATTTTTTTTTAATTAAAATTCAAAAAAATATTTTTTGAATTAAAAATTAATGTACATTTATAGCAATAAAAAACACATAAAAAAACCAAAAAGGATGAAAAAAATTACACAATCAATTATATAGATTCTCTATATAACTTCCTATATTCATTTAACGTTTGCGATTTATTTTAATAATAGTTTAAAATTCTATTGTTAAGATATTACTTCTGCTTACTAATTACTCATTAAAAATACATTTATGAAAAAAATTATTTATTTCTTACTTCTATTTTTATTTCAGCAGTCTTTTGCACAAAATTTTTCAAGTTTTACTACAGTAGGTACTCAGGATCAATATGTACCTGTGGTATTCAGGTCTACCAAAGCTGATGGGGGTAACACGACATTTTACATTTCGAGACCAAATATTCATGAAACCAGAGGATGGCTTGCACATGGAATTTTAGCCGTTACAGGTATTGGCAATGGTTGGGGATCAAATGGCAACGGGCTGCGTGTTGATAATTTTACTTATGGATTTCAAACTTTACCTGATTCTAGAAGAATATCTTTTGTTGGAAGAATAGTTTGCGCTCAGGCTACCAATAACATTATAGTCTATTTAAGGGGAGGAACTCTATATTATTATGGAAATGCAGAGTTAATATCAAATACAGGTTCATATCAAGATGCCGCAGGTCAGAGTTTAGCTACTGTTCCTATTACAGATCCATTATACAATTTACAAAAAGGAACTTATTATGGTAACTTCGATATTAATGCAAAAACATCAAATTTTGCTGCTATAGATAATGGAAATGTAGGAATTGGTGTAAGTAATCCTTTAAATAAATTGGATGTAGATGGAATCATTCATGCAAAAGAAGTAAAAGTTGATTTACAAAATTGGCCAGATTATGTATTTAAAAGAGATTACAAACTTAATTCATTGGAATCAGTTGAAAGACACATTAAAGATAAGGGACATTTACCTAATATTCCCCCTGCAGAAGATGTGGAAAAAAAYGGTTTGAAGCTGGGAGAAATGGATGCAAAACTTCTTGAAAAAGTAGAAGAACTTACTTTATATATTATTGATCTTAATAAAGATATAAAGCAATTGAAGAAAGAAAATCAAGAGATTAGAGATACAATGCAAACATTTTTAAAATAGAATTGGCATTTATAAAAATAAACACAACCGAAAAAAAATTATCCGAATGCAGAAAATCTATCATAAATCTTTATTGACAGCTTCTGTTCTTTTCTTCCTTCTTTCACAGGGGCAAATTAAAGATTCATTACAAAATCAACAGCAAGAAAGAGAAATATCAGCTTTTAAAAGCAAGATCAGCCAGTATGATGAACGTCAAAAGCAAGAAGTTCAAAGACTTAAAGGCTTAGGGTATGAAGAATTTATTTCTGAAAAAGGAAATGAAAAACAGCTTATAGGATCTGATGAAGAGGGGCGACCTTTATATTATACGACACAACACTTACAGGAAATAATGGAGATATTGCAGCAAGAGGCATTGCCCACGGAGCAAAAATAAACGCTTATGATTGGGCTAATGATGTTTCAGAAATGCTTGCAGCAGCTTACAATAATGGTACTAATGGAATATTAGTTGCGAACAACAGCTATGGTTTTGACCCTCTGTATCTTCAAACCTATCAATTCGGAAAATATAATATTACTGCGCAATCTTGGGATAATTTAATGTATTTAAAGCCCTATTTACAAATCGTAAAAGCAGCGGGAAATTCCAGAGAAATAGATCCAACGATAGTTCCTCAGGTTTCTGCTAAAAACGGATACGACTTGCTTGAAGGAGCAGGTATTGCAAAAAACGTCTTGGTTGTAGCCTCAGCCAAGAAAAATGTTAATATGAATTCTGATGAAGCTTTTGATATTTCAACATTTAGCAGTTATGGGCCAACTGATGACGGAAGAATAAAACCGGATATCTGCGCTCCCGGAGAAAACATATATTCATCAATAGAAACTTACGATGCAGCTTATGGTACTTATAAGGGGACTTCATCTGCTGCAGCTGTGGTTTCAGGAATTATAACTTTATTGCAGCAATATTACAAATCTGTGAGTCCTTCGCAGAGCTACATGCTTTCCTCTACAGTAAGAGCATTACTTGCACATACAGCAAATGATAAGGGAACGATAGGGCCCGATTATATTTATGGATGGGGATTAGCAGATGCAAAAAGAGCTTCCAGCGCAATTTATAATAATATTGAAGGAAGCACCAATAACCAGAAAAAAACAACATTAATAAAAGAAATTAAATTAAATCAGGGAAACAAATATACTCTGTATGTAGTTCCTTACGAAACGACTCAGCCATTATCTGCAACTATTTCCTGGACGGATCCTCAGGGAAATTTGGTTAATAATGTTGTAGACCTTAACAGTCCTAATGTAATCAATGATTTAGATTTAAAAATAGTAAAAATAAATACTAACGGAACTGAAACAACTTATTATCCATGGAAATTAGGAGGAATGAGCAATCTGACGGGTGCTGCAACCAATAATTCTACCAATAATGTAGATACGATCGAAAGGGTTGATATTGCAAATCCTGCTAAAGTAACATATAAAATTATTGTTTCTCCAAAAACCAACACTACACCTTTATTACCTGGTGGAACTCAGACTTTTTCAATCGTTATTTCGAATGTAGACTTTTGTTATAAAGAAGATCTTAAAACGTTGGTAAGTCCTGCAAATGATATTACGACAAGCCAAACAATTATGGCCAAACAAATAGTTGCAAGCAATAAAGTAATTTCCCCTGTACAGAATGTGGAATATATTGCTTCAAGAGATATTGTTTTACTTCCGGGCTTTCATGCCCAGCAAGGAGTGGGTTTCCGAGCTTTTATCACACCATGTTTTGATTTGATTTCTGCATTTAAATATAAGGCTCAGGAAAGAGTAGGGTCAGAAGGTACAACTGTTTCTAACGCATCTGCACTTGGGCATTTTACTTTATTTCCAAATCCTGCCAAAGAAGAAGTAAATATAAGATTTACATTACAAAACGAATCTCCAATAAAAATTTCAATATATGATGCTTCCGGTAAACTAATTTCCACAGACCAAAGCTCAGATAAGTTTCCAAAAGGGGAGTTTATAAAAACAGTCGATACGAGATCCCTACAACAAGGAGTATATATGGTTTCAATAGAAACAGCAGAGTATAAGGAAACAAAAAAACTTATAATCAAATAAATATCAACAACATGAAAAAGATATTAAGCATATTGGGAGTTTTGCTGATTTCAGTTTTGAAATCACAATCACCGGGCGGAGTAAACGGAGTAAGCGTTTGGTATAAAACCAATTCACTTCAGACTCCGGCTTTATTATATCAGGATTATAGTGGAAATAAACATCAGATTCAGGCTATTACAAGTATCAATAAACCTTCTTATTCATTATTGAATTATAATGAATGTCTGGAATTTGACGGAACAGACGATTACCTGAAGTTTCCTTATGTGATTGAAACAGCAGACAAGATTAACTTCTATACAGCATACCAAAATAAAAATGCTAATCTTGAAACAGCTTTATTCACAACAGATAATACTGATGAAAAAGAGCTGTTTTATGGGACGAAAAATGTTTTCAGATATAATAATGATCAGATCAATTATATCAATACAGCTTTAATCGATACATTGGCTTCATTTAGTTTGTACTCTAAATTTGGAAATCCTTCGAGTAAAATAACCAAAATAATCGGAAATACAGGGCTTTCATCTATGTATGTTGGAAAAGATGCAGGAAGCCATCAGTGGGAAAATTTTAAGGGTAAACTTCCGGAGTTTTTTGTATATAAAAAAATACTTACACAAAATGAGAAAAACCGTGTGAACACATATATGGCTGTAAAATATGCCATTACAATGCCTTATACAGAATATTTGAGTTCTAAAAGTAAAAAGATCTGGAAGCAGGAAGACTTTACAGATTATCCAGCAAGGGTTACGGGTATAGCAAGAGACGGGTACTCAGATTTATATCAAAAGCAGGCAACTAATACATCCGAAGAAAAAAGACTTATTATTGCCGCAAAAAAGCTGGCTGTAGATAACCGTTCGAATGAAGCGCAGTTTCCTGACCAGAGTTTTTTGATTTGGGGAGATAATAATCAGCCTTTGGAATTAGATAATTCGACCTTCGGATATAAACTTTTAAAAAGAAAATGGAAACTAAGATATACAGCAGAAACATCCCAAACGATTCCTACTGAGGTTGTTTTTTCTCTTAAAGACATCATTACACAGATTCCATCAGATAAAAAACTATGGCTGCTGGTTGATAAAACAGGGCACGGAGATTTCAGCTCTTCAAATATAGAAGCTTATATGATGGATCATGTTGATGGGAATCAAAATGTATATTTTAAAGATGTGGTTTTTGATCAGGATCTTTCCGGAACAGATGTTTTTTCTTTTGCATTAGGAGACAAAATTCTTTCAATATACGATCTTGTTCAGCCTACATGTACTGTTTTAAAAGGAACGCTTAATTTAAACATAAAAGGAGGAAAAGCGCCGTTCAATGTAGCTCTTACAGGAAATGGAACATCACAGAATATAACAGTACAAACATCACAGATATCTTTTCCAAATCTAATAATAGGAAACTACCATTTGAGCATCACTGATGCGGATAATAATGTAACGGCATATAATTTTACAGTAAATGATTTCAATTCTATCAGTTTAGACCTTGGTCCTGATGTCGTAATTTCAGCAGGTAATCCGGCGCATTTCGACGCTTCATCACAGATTACTGATCCGGGTGCAACCTATTCCTGGACTTCGGATAACGGATTTACAAGTAGCTCGGCTGCTATAAATGTCTATGAGCCGGGAGAATATACTGTTATTGTGAAAACTTCAGACAACTGTATCAAGAAAGACACCGTAAAAGTAACAAGAAAAAGAGAAAACGAAATAGTTATTTATCCTAATCCGGTACCAAAAGGACAGCATTTTACCATCAGAATTATTTCAGATAAAAAAGAAAATGTAGATATTAAAATACATGATGCTTCAGGAAGACTTATAAAAAGCATTCAGGATAATGGTAAAGATTATTATGAAATAAAAGACACGCTGCCAACCGAAGGAGTATATCTGATTGTAGTAAAGACAACATCGGAAACTAAAGTTTTCAAACTCATTGTAACAAACTAATAACAAACTGAGATTTTCTGAATATTTCAGAGCTTTTCTATAGTAAAAAACACGCAAATAATGAAAAAGCCACTATTAACCGTTTTAAGACAAAGCACAAAGCTGCTTAATTCAATTATATTTTTTACTTGCTGGTCTCAATTACATGCGCATGCAAACTCGTTATTTCTGAATAAAGGTGAAAATGTAACACCAGTTATGGAGGTTTCGTCTTCTGTAAGAGAAAAAATTTTAGATGCTAAAACAGAAAAAAGTAAAAAAACAGCTGAGCTCCACGATACAAAAAGTGAAAAGAGAGTTCGTTTTAATAAAATAAATTCTCCTACAGCTCATATATCACAAGGAATGAAAACTATAAACACAAAAGTTTATAGTAATGAAAGATATTACCTTTCAGACATCAAGGAAGGTATTATCGGAACAGATGCAGACCATCCAATAGATCAGGTTTATGATAATATCTTTAATGTTTCTCTTAATGAAAAAATAAATTCTGCATATCAATATACGCTAGAATATGACTTATATGGTGCAAGCAGCTATAAACAAGTAAGTAAAGTAATTAATGATGAATTGGCAATTGGAGGAAATAATCTGCAGAAAAGCGAAGGCTGGATACATCAATCGGAGCCTATTTCTGTAAACTCTATTAAAGAGGGTATCAATACAATTATATTTACGATTCCTGATCAATCAAAATATAGCTATAAAATCAGAAATCTTCAAATAGGAGTTTTTAAAAAGAAACACAATTTTGAGGTTTTAAATGAAAAACATAATGCAGCAACTATTTCAAAATTCATAGCAAGCATCAGTGATGCTGAAAAAATCAATCTTGAATCTGCAGAACTTGCCATTCCTAAAGGGACATTGAAAAGCTCGGAAAATTTTTCAATTACAGCTTTACGGGATATTGATATGCCTGTCTTATCACCGGAGATGGTCAATGTAACGTCAAAAAATTCAGGATATCGGTTTCTTCCTCATGGAGAGCATTTTTCAGCTCCTGCTAAAGTTTCGATAGGATATGATAGAAGCAAAATTCCGGCAGGATATACCGAACAAGACATCAGGACTTATTATTTTAATAAGTCGGAAAAAAAATGGATTGCCTTAGAAAAAGATTCTTTGAATAGCCCACAAAATATTTTAGTTTCTAAAACAACTCATTTTACCGACATGGTAAACGGGATTTTAAAGGTTCCCGAATCTCCTGAAACAGGAAGTTATGCTCCGAATTCGATAAAAGACATAAAAGCAGCCAATCCTTCTGAAGGTATAGTAAGTATTGCTCCGCCTTCAGCCAATAATATGGGAAGTGTTGCAACAAGTTTTCCAATTAAACTTCCAGCGGGAAGAGCAGGGATGCAGCCTTCATTATCCGTCAATTATAATAGTGAAGGAGGAAATGGCTGGATGGGAATGGGATGGGATCTTTCTATTCCTGCTGTTACTATTGATACGAGATGGGGAGTTCCTACCTATAATTCTGGAGTTGAAACAGAAATTTATACATTAGGAGGAGAGCAGCTGACATTTGAAACTAGTCCCGGGGTTTTTGTAATGCCTAATAGAACTGAAGGCTTCGAAAAAGCAAGACAATCAGACACCCTGTTTTATCCAAGAATTGAAGGTGCTTACAATAAAATATTAAGAAAAGGAACCAATCCTAAAGATTATGTTTGGATAGTCACTTCAAAAGACGGAACAAAATCTTATTTCGGAGGTGATGAAAATGGAGTAAATGAGAATACTGTTCTTAGAGTAAAAAATACGAATGATGCTAATGCCAATGACAATATAGGATATTGGGCTTTATACAAAACAGTAGACACTCATGGAAATTATGTATTATACACTTATCATAAGTTTGATTACACAACCAATGATACTCAGGCAATTGGGAATAAAGGGCAGGAGATGTATATCAATAAGATAGAATATGCACTTACTAGTGTTGCTAATCCTTCTTTAAAAAAGTACACAGTAAATTTTGCATATGATACCGAGCAAAGAGAAGATGTACAGGTAAATGCAAGACTAGGTTTTGTGCAGGTAACTTCAAAAAGATTAGGGAATATCCAAGTGCTTTATGACAATGCTCCAGTAAGAAGTTATGAATTTAAGTATAAAAAAGGAGGTTTTTCTAAATCTCTGTTAGAAAGCATTACTGAAAAAGATGCAAGTGGTGCTGAGTTTTATACCAATAAGATAGAGTACTTTGAGACACCATCTTCATTATTTGGAGAGCCACAAGTATGGAAGGTCGATAATCCTGTGACAGGAAATGGTGCGGAATATTTTTCGGATACATTTACGGCAACGATTATGCCTGGAGTTAATGAAATTTTTGGAGGAAAATATTCGGCATTAAATTCAAGCTCATCTACAAGCAAGAGTAGCTCATTCAGACTAGGATTCTGGAAGTACAGTACTGCCAATACAAGACCAACCCCTATTGTGATTATGCCATCTTTACTCCCTATTTTTATAGTTGGTGTTATTACTGAAATGGGGCGATTCAGCATAGGCGCAGCAGGAGGTTTTGGAAGCTCAGAAAGCCAAACCCAAGTAAGTCTCGTGGATGTTGACGGAGATAATTTATCAGATATTATCTACAAAATAGGAAACGAATACTATTATGCCAAAAATAAGAACGGTCATTTCGAACTCAATAATAACCAAAAATTAAACATTCCAGGAGTAGGATATTCAAAATCAAGAAGCTGGAATGTAGGATTAGATGGAAACTATGCTGTTGGTACGGGTATAAGCACTGGACTGGGGTTTGATTATTCAAATACCACTACAGACAGCAAAATTTATTTTGAGGATTTTAACTCTGATGGACTGGTTGACGTTTCAAATAACGGGAAAGTATTATTTAGTTCCAATCCGAATGCCTCTACGAGTCCTAATGATTTTGTCCCTAATTTTGATCCGAATAGTATGCTTTCTCCTGCACCTATTAAGATTTTATCTCAAAATATTAGTGTGGCAACTCCTAGCTTTAATGCTTCCGAGAAAAAGAATATGCTTGAGCAAAACCCATTGCATGATGTGGTAAGAGTATGGGTAGCTCCTAAAGCAGGAAACATTAAGATAACAAACCAGTATCAACAACCGCCACAAGCATATCCGGCAAATGAAGATGTGACCGGTGTAGACGGGGTTGCTGTTTCTGTGCAAAAAAATAATGAAAACCCTATTGCAGCATCTATAAAAAGCATTAATAAAGATGATAATACAGTATATACAAATAGTCTTGATGTATCCGTAAATCAGGGAGATAAAATATATTTTAGAGTATCTTCCAAATATGACGGGCGCTATGATCAAATAAACTGGAATCCCAGTATTGAGTATACCGGAGCGGCATCTCAACTAGATAGCGACGGAAGGGATATTAACATTTACGATTCACAAAAAGATTTTGTAGTATCAGATAAATCACTGTATTATATTCCTTCGGTTAATGGACAAACAACAAATATCTCAGCGACAATTTATGTTAATGGATTAAAGCCGGTAACCTCTGATCAGATCTTTATTAATATATATAAAAATAATGTAATTGTTAACACTTCAAAATTAGACTGGAATGATAATGCACCTGTTAATATTAGTTTTCCGACTATTTTAAATACAAGTGATAATTTAACAGTGAAGATAGAAACAGACTCACAAATTGATTGGGCTGCTCTGGATCTGAACGCTACCATTAATTATGCAAACGGTACTTCTGATACTGTTCCTATAGAATTTGGAATGTACAATGATCGCACAAATACTTATACACAATATACTGTAATGGCAGCTGACGTTAACAATTTGGTTATTACTAAAATTCCTACGTTGCCAACTGCCAATTTTACAGGAAATATGAGTATTAAACCTATTCTATGCCTTATCTTATTACAAATGCAGATATAGGAAAGAAAATTTACCTTGAAGGATCGATAGATTCTAAAACGTTAGGGTTTATAAATGCGGTTAATAATCTGAACGGGACTTTAATTAAAACAACAAAAAACTTTATTAATGATCCTACAACAGTTACTTATACTACTACCTATACAACTGTTGATAAAAAAGGTTATATAGCAGTAGGACAGGCTACCGGATCATTGACTTTTAAATTTGCATCCACTCCTGCAGGAACGTTAAGCGCTTCAGTGAAGATATACAATTCTATAACCAATACTTTGGTAACAACGCTTACGATTAGCAACACTGCAATAACAACTACATATCCAAGTCTTCCAAGAGGGGTATATAAATATGAAATTACTTATACAGGAACCATTGCAGCGCCTCCAAGTACTGTTCTTACCATTAATACTGGCGGAACAGAATCTACAACTGCAACCGCAACTGTGGTTAATAAGCATAAAAAATTATTATTTAATGATATCACTAAAACCTTAGCTCAATTAGGAATTCAGTATGATGCTCGTTTAGGAGATTTGTACAGAGGTTGGGGAAGCTTTATTGTGAATGGAAACAATATACAAAATACATCTATTACCCGATCTCACGTTATCAACTCTGCTACAGATTTGGCTAATAACGCAAGCGCAACAGAAATGAAAATAGACGAAACCAAATTGTTTATTAATAGTTCAGGCAGCAGTTATGATGGCAGTAGTACAATCAATAATCCTACAATAGACCCAGGTACAGGGCTTCCATCACCATACAGCCCAAGTCCTTCTGCAATGAGTAATCAATATTTTGTATTGATGAACCATATAAGCGGAAACAAAGACACCGGGAAGCCAAAATCTTGGTTAGGCTTGGATGAACAAAATTATATTACTAAAGATATTATTAGTGTTTCGCGATTGGGAGAAGATGATATTGACGCTACATTTAGCAGCCAGACTCCAACTTTTGTATCAGGAAGTTATCAGCTGCCATCGCTTATTCAAAAAAGTAAGCTTAATAGCGTAAGTGTAAAAGGAGGTGTGTCAGCCAGTTTTTCTGGACTTTCAGGGGATGGAAACTTTTCTAAAACAATTTTTGCAGAAAATAAAGCAGTAACAGCTGTCGCAGATTTTAATGGAGATGGCTTTCCCGATCATATTGTAGATTCGAATATACAGTTTACCAACCCGAATGGTTTTCTATCATCTAAAAATGCTAATATTGGAAGTTATTCTATCAGTAGAACAGATGATGCCCTCGGATTAGGAGCAGGAACTAATTTTACTCATGGCTCGGCTTCGTATTCTTTGAGCAGAAATACTCAATTTCCTAATACATTTTAATTTAGGAAATAAATTTGTAAACCTCATGAGCCTATCTGTAAATCAGGCAAGAAGTACCACTACAGGTTCTGGGACAAATTTCGGATCATCTTATCCAATCCCAATTCCTATTGTAACCAATCCTACTACTTCTGAAGTAAGTGTGGGGCTGAAAATAGTTCCGGGCATAACCAACCGCAGCAGTAAGAATGTTTCTAAAACCAAATCTACCTTTAGAGATATGAATGGAGATGGCTTCCCAGATTACGTATCTTCTGATGATGCAAATACAATTACCGTACGTCTTAATCAAATAGGAACCACAAATTTCCTTAAAAAAGTCACCACCCCGATGGGAGGTTCGTGGGAAGTTACATATGAGAGACAAGGCAATACATACGATATGCCTCAAAATAAATATGTATTGAAAAGTGTAACTACCAATGATGGTTTTACAGGAGATGATACTTTTAGTCCGGATGTATCGAAAGTGACAATAGATTATAAAAATCCATATCATAGCCGTTTAGAAAGAACTTTCTATGGTTTTGAAAGTATTACAGTCAATCAGATTGATACCAAGCAAGGAGGTGTTTCTTCAAACTCAATCTATAGAAAAACGATCCAAAGGTTTGATAATAAAAACTATTATTTGAAAGGAGCTTTGCTTGATGAAACTCTGTTGGATGCTCAAAATAAGCTATGGACATTAAAAGAAAATAATTATGAACTAAGAGCAATAAAGAATACGAATTCTGGTTTTGCTCATAAAGAAAGAGAAAACGAAAAAAACTATCAGAACTATGCTTGTTTTGTAGTATTAACAGATACTAACTCCAATTTTTATGAAGGAGGAACAGGAAATAAATATACCTTTACAAACTTTGAAACTTATGACGAGTGGGGTAATGCAACAAAAGTTTTGAATTATGGAGATCCTGATATCGGAACTACGGAAGAATTAACCAGTATTGTAAAATACGAAAATCAGAGCCCAACAGATTATATTATTATGCCTGTTTCAGTAAAAAACACAGCGAGTGGTGTTATAAGAGAGAAAAAGGCAATGTATAATCCAACAACCGGCGATCTTACCAAAATGACGGTCGTAAATCAGGGAATAGATTACTCTGTTTATGAGTTTGAATATGATGATTATGGAAATATTACAAAATCTACAGGACCTGCAAACTATGCTAACCAAAGATTTTTCCATCAGTATACCTATGACGATAATGTAAAAACATATCCGGTAAAAGTTCAGGATGCTTTTGGCTATACCAGCAAAACGCAGTATGATTACCGCTTCGGCTTGCCTACGCTTACAGAAGATATGAATCTTCAGCCTATGAAGTATGTTTATGATGCCAAAGCAAGAACGACAGAAATTGTAGGACCGTATGAAATGTTCAACAATATTCCTTGGACAATAAAGTTTGAGTATAACCCGATCACGAATGCGCCGCAAAATGCCGCCAATGCACAGTCTTATGCAACGACAAAACATTATGATCCTGAATATGCAGACAGTACCATTAATACCATCACTATTGCAGACGGATTTGGTGAAGCCATTCAGGTTAAAAAAACAGGATATATTCATAACGATGGTCTAAAATATATTGTTGCCGGTAAAGTGGAAACAGATGCTTTTGGCAGAGCCTTAAAGACCTATTATCCTACAATAGAAAACATAGGCTCTTCAAATACTTTATACAATGCAGCTGTTGATAACATTGCGCCTACCATCAATCAGTATGATGTTTTAGACAGGGCGACCTATACGAGGCTTCCGGGAGAAAATTTGTTTTCTACCATTACATATGGCTTCGGAACAGATGTTCAGGGAAGAAGAATGTTTGAAACAATTTTCAAAGACGAGCTGGGAAGCGTTAAGAAAACCTACACTGATATGAAGGGCAGAACCACTTCTGTTCATGAAGTTTCAAATACAGGGGACATTAAAACACAATTTATGCACGATGCTATTGGTGAAATCTTGCAGGTAAAAGATGTTCAGGGAAATATCACGATCTCTGTTTATGATGGCTTGGGAAGAAGAGTTTCTTACCAGCATCCGGATAGTGGCATTACTACCTATGCATATGATAGGGCAGGAAATATGACCTCTAAAACCAACTCGGCAAACGAAGTGGTACATTATGAATATGATTACACAAGGCTGAAAGCTGTTAATTATCCTGTATATCCTGAAAATAATGTAAAATACTACTATGGTAACGCGCTGGATGCTTCAGCGATGGATAATAATGCAGTGGGAAGATTGTGGTATCAGACTGATGCTACAGGAACACAGTATCTTAAATACGGAAGATYAGGAGAATTAACCTACCAGAGAAGATCAGTTGCCGTTCCGGATGCAGGAGTTTATTGGTTTGGCACAGAATGGCAGTATGACACATGGAACCGCGTGAAATCTATTACATATCCTGATGGAGAAATCGTGAAGTACGGATATAACAGAGCAGGAAACTTAATCAATGTTTCTTCCGATAAAGATGGGATTAAGTATAAAATGATCAATAATATCGGGTATGACAAATTCGAGCAAAGAGTCTATTTAGCCAACGGAAACGGAACGGAAACTACTTACGAATATGAAACCAACCGTAGAAGACTGCTGAAAATGTATGCGAAAAACAGCACCAGATCTTTCATGGAAAATACGTATCAGTATGATGTGGTTTCAAATGTAATGCAGATTCATAATAATGCGCCGGTTACCACAGGCTTATTGGGAGGTGGAACCAATTATGCTTACGGATACGATGATCTTTACCGTCTTACTTCTGCTTCAGGAAACTGGAGAGGAATCAATACGCAGGCACAGGAAGAACGCCATCGCTACTCTGTTACCATGACGTATGACAATATGCACAATGTCATGAGCAAAACCCAGAAGCATGAATGGACAACAGGCGCTGCCAATAATAACTGGGCAGCTTTAGAGCCAACTTCTTACCGATTGAATTATAAATATGAAGATCCTGCCCATCCTCACGCTCCTACCAGAATTATAGACGAGCCAAACTTAGTTCCTACGGCAACATGCTGTAATCCGGACGACCCGGGAGTGAAGTTTCAGGACTACACATATGATGCAAAAGGAAACCCGACTAAAATCGATCAGGAAACATGCAACCATTCGGAAGAAAAGACCAGATATCTGTGGGATGAAGAAAACCGCCTGCGTTTTGTAGATACCAATCCTTCTACCATTTGGCAATCTGATGGAGCTGCTATTTATACCTATGATGCAGGTGGTGAGAGGATTATAAAAGATATTCTGATAGGGGGTATTGTAGATTGGACAAGTGGTAATGGTTCCGGAACCTTTCCTAATTTTTATGCCCCAATTCACATTTCTACAATTTATCCAAACGGATTAATTACATTAGATTTTGCATATGGAGATTATGTAACCTCAAGCACTACTCGTTATACAAAGCATTATTACGCAGGAAGCCAGAGAATAGCCAGCAAAATAGGAACCAGCAATAATATAGGAATGTTTAATTGTAACTGGTTGATCATACCGTTTGGAGGAGTGACCCCACCGATAAACCCGGTAACGGTTTCTAATAATATATTACAAACTGCTACCCAAAGCAATCTGAATGTAATGCAGAACAACAATATTACGCCGCCGCCAAGTTACGGACAAAATGCAGGCTATAACGGAAATTGTGCTAATAGTTATGCAGGAGTGAAAGAACAACAAATGTACTGGTTCCATCCGGATCATTTAGGTTCAAGCAGCTATATTACAGGAGTAGATGGTGAAGTAACCCAAAACATAGAATACTTCCCAAGCGGTGAAGTGTTTGTAGAAAACCATAGAAACAGCAATTATAGCCCTTATAAATTTAATGGCAAAGAACTTGATGCAGAAACAGGGTATTACTATTATGGAGCAAGATATTACAATCCTAGGGTTTCTCTTTGGTTAAATGTTGACCCGCTGGCAGAACAAATGCCAAACTGGTCGCCATATGTTTATGCTTTTAATAGTCCTGTGAGATTTATTGATCCAGACGGAAGATGGCCTTGGGATTGGGTAAATGGAGCAGGAGTCTTGAATAATATTTTTAAATCTGGTGCTAGAAACAAAGCGGAGCTAGCAGCAGCAAGAAAAAATCGACAAACAGGTTTTTATGGGACTGGAGTTTCTAAAGGAGCAAAAGGAACATGGGAAGTAAGCTATAGCACGTCTAGATTCACTTATTGGGATACATATAATGCGAAAGGCTTAGTTTCTTCTATTGGATTCGGTTCAGACGAAGGAGGTGGTTATGGTGCTATTGCACCGGGAACAACTGCTGTAGATTCATGGGGACCTACAATTGGATCTGTTCCAGAATCTAGGGGTAAAACGGATATTCAAATGCAAGTTTCTGAAAATCCGCTGGTGCAAGGTGCAGCTATGGGCCTATTAGTTGGGGGAATAGGAAATGTAATTAGAAATGCATCACAACCTACAAATTATGTTTATAGGGCATTAACAAATGCAAATGCTGAATCATTAGCTGCTGGTGAAGGAATATATGGTAAAGCAGTAAATGGGACTTGGAGTTTAGAAGAACATTTAATACGCGGCTCTAGCCCCAAATCATTCCTTAATGATCCATGGATATCAACCACGACAGATATAAATGTAGCAAAATCATTTTCTAGTGGGAATGGTATAGTAAGAATAAATTTATCTAAGATGGCACCAGGTGCAGTAATAAAAAATGGAGGGATGGTATTACCGAGATCATCTGCAGGATACCATTATTCTATATGGCAACAAGAAGTTTCTATTTTAGGAAGGGTCCCCCAAAATGCAATAAAAGTTATTAAATAAAATAAATATGATTAAATTTTATAAAACAAACGAGCCTTATGGATTTTTTTCTAATTTTTCTACACATCCAGTTTTTATTAAAAATGAACAATGGTCAACAGTAGAACATTATTTTCAAGCAAATAAATTTGAAGATATTACTATAAGAAATAAGATTAAAAATTTAAAATCTCCCATGGATGCTGCTAATGAAGGAAGAAGTAGAAATAATAAACTTCGTGCTAATTGGGAAAGTATCAAAGATGAAATAATGTATGAAGGGTTATATTTTAAATTTTTGCAACACCCTAAACTCAGGAAAGAATTAATTCTGACAGGAGATAAGATTTTAATTGAGCATACTTTAAATGACAATTACTGGGCAGACGGTGGAGATGGATTAGGGAAAAATCGATTAGGTATTTTATTAATGAAATTACGAAGTGAAATAAAAAAAATATCGTCCAATCCTAATTTAGTTCTTCCGCCTTGGATTTCTTTTCCTTCCATTGATCAAAATAATTTATTTTGGAGAATGGGATTAGGAGAAGATTATCTTAGAGAATGGTYAAGTTATTATTTGCAATTAGCAGATAAAAGTAGTTACAAAAGAGAGTTTCCTGAAAATAAAGATTGGGAAAATATTTATGATTAATTAGCCAACTGCGCAAAGTCACAGACTTGAAGATAACCACAACAGGTATAGTCTATAATAGGTTTTCTAAAAAAACAATTAATAACAATGTCAGTAAAATACAATATTACAGAGCGTAAGAACCTGCAAGATCCGCAGGCGGCTCCAAAGTTTTACGCCAGCGCAAAGGCAGATGGTAAGATTAATCTTAAAAGTCTTTCCAGGGAGATTGCGGGCGATTCTACCACCGTTTCAGATACCGATGTTCTGGCGGTACTTAACGACCTCATCAAAGCGGTCAACCGTCATCTTGCAGACGGTAAGATCGTAAAGCTGGGAGACTTCGGCAACTTTCAGGTTTCCATATCCAGTGATGGTGCAGAGACGGAAGAGAAAGTAACTTCAGCGCTTATCCGTGGTAATAAGATCAACTTCCGTCCCGGGGTAGATTTGCGGGATATGTTAAGCACTGTAAAATACGAGAAATACAGCAGGTAAGGAGAGTTTCAACTCGTGCGCATCGCCAGTCTCTTCTGTGCGCACGCGTGAGCTGTTCCCTGCGCATCCGTCAAGTCACCGCTGCGCAGAGATGAAGAGAAGGCTTTACATATCCAGTTCGTGACAATATGGAAGACAATTGTTTATATGAGCATTGATGCTAAGTTGTTATTAGAGAATCAGCAAAACAATAAAAAATTTATTTAATTTTAAATATTGTGGAGCCACTACATTTTGTAGTGGTTTTTTGTTAATTTTAAATTATGAACAACTCAAAGAGTTAGAAAAATGATTTACAAGAAAACTGACATGAAAAACTGGATAAGATTCCCTATCTTAATTTTCCTGTTTATCGTGATGATTATTTCTGTTAATATAACGGGTGAAGAAGCTGCACGCAAAAGAGATAAGGTTTTGAATAACAATGTCTCATTTAAAGGGTACGTTGTTGATTATAGAGTTTCAAACAATCACAGATTTGGAATCATACAACTAAAACTAACAGAAAGTTCAGTAAATATATTCAATGATAGTCTTCAAAGTGGAATTTATCCGTACAAAATTCTTGGTGATGTCGCTGAAGTTTACACAACAATATCCGGAGATCTAGATTATTATGACACGATATCTGTTAAGTCAAAGTCAGAAGAAATTATCTATGAACAGACCAAAAGTCATCCCAAATATATTTCGGAACTTAATGTGATAGAAGATTCAGGAGATATAAAATATGTCAAAAAAAAGACATTATTTTAGATATTTATAAAAAACCAAAAGATAATTTGCGAGTAAGACCATGTTATTAACCCAAAATCCCTAAATAATATGAATTTTAAAACTAAAATAGTTATGATTTTATTATCCTCTTTATTACTTACGAATTGTAAGGAGGAAATGAAAAAATGTGTAAGTCAATCTACCGATACTAAGGTAAAACTATATAATGATTTAACAGATCAGTTGATACCTTATTTTTTTAGAGAAGATTATTTAGGTGAAAAAAGATATTTTGATAGTTTAAGAGTTCATGATGATGATTTATATATCGAAGAGAAGACAAAAGCGCACAACGAAATTTTTAATCATCCTGAAAAATTTTGCAATTTGTATATAGATTCTACTAAAAATAAAAATACAGATTTTGCTACAGGTAGTACCGAAGATAATATAAAATACATACAAAGAAAGAAGGATTTTTTTAAAGACTTTTCCAATAGTCCAGATATTATTAAAAATTTAAGCATACGAAGTTCTATAAAAGCAAATCAATTTAATTTGTGTACGGCAAAAGTCCTAGATCTGGCAGAGTATGATAAACATACAAATGAATGTGAGATAGGTGTTGTCTATTTTTCAGAGATTGTATTTGATCCTTCTAAAAAAAAGAGCATTAGTTTTTGTTGACCATCGTATAAAAAAAGATTATTACGGTAGAAATGCTGTATTTAAACTAAGATTGCATGATAATTATTGGGAAATAGAAGATTTTATGTTAGTGTCAACTTCCTAATTTCCGGCTCTTTTCTTTTTTCTCATGAAATTTAGAAGAAGAACCCCGCTGGCGCGAGCGTCACGCTCGTACCAGCTTTTAAAACTAAAAACACAATAAAAAATGTCAGTAAAATACAATATCACAGAGCGTAAGAACCTACAAGATCCGCAGGCAGCTCCAAAGTTTTACGCCAGCGCAAAGGCAGATGGTGAGATTAATCTTAAAAGTCTTTCCAGGGAGATTGCGGGCGGTTCTACCACCGTTTCAGATACCGATGTTCTGGCGGTACTTAACGACCTCATCAAGGCGGTCAACCGTCATCTTGCAGACGGTAAGATCGTAAAGCTGGGAGACTTCGGCAACTTTCAGGTTTCCATATCCAGTGATGGTGCAGAGACGGTAGAGAAAGTAACATCTGCACTTATCCGTGGTAATAAGATCAACTTCCGTCCAGGTGTAGATCTGCGGGATATGTTAAGCACTGTAAAATACGAGAAATACAGCAGGTAAGGAGAATGCCCAACTCGTGCGCATCGACTTTCTCTTCTGTGCGCACGCATGAGTTGTTCTCTGCGCATCCGTCAAGTCATCGCTGCGCAGAGATGAAGAGAAGGCTTTAGACAGAAAAAGCTTATGAAGGAGGAAAACTCTTTAAGATATAAAAACCACCGTAACAACGGTGGTTTTTGCATTATCAATATAATTGTTTATACATAAATAAACTACCCATTACAACTATTGCAATGGGTAGTTTTATTAATAATCTTCTTCTTTTACTACAACCTTTATCGTCACAGGAGATCTATAAATATAAAGTATGGGTAGACCATTACTGTTTTCTGCGGGTTTCCACTTTCCTTTATTTTTGATTTTATGAAATGCTRCTAAAATAAAGGTATTAATGGTCGGGTTCTTACCTTTCACTTTTGCATCGTACACATAACCTTTAGAGTCAACTGCAAAAATTAAGTTTGCATCGTAAGTAAAATTTTGCTGTATATCCAGTAATAAAATATTCTCATTGTAAACAGAACGCAAAACTGCTTTAAACTTTTCTTCCCCAAACTCAAATTTAGGCTCTTTTGTAATGATAGGAGCTGATGGTGGCGGATATTCTGTAATTCCTTTTTCTTCTTCTACACTTATTTTTTCTAAAGTTTTTTTGTAGGACAAAACTTTTTCATCCAACAGTAACTTCTCTTGCTTGTATCGTTCAGGAGATTCTTTCGGAGATTTCTTCAGAAGGGTCTTCATCTTTTTGTTGTAAACATCATCTGCCTGCTGAAATTCTTCTACCTGACAATAACCAAATATAAAAGACAAAAGGAAAATTAAAACCGAGAATTTTTTCATGTAAATTACGCCTTCACAATATTCACAATCACCTCAGTTGCCTTCATCATGCTTTCTAAAGCCACATATTCATACGGTCCGTGGAAATTGATTCCGCCTGCAAAAATATTCGGACAAGGCAATCCCATGTAAGATAATTGCGCTCCGTCTGTTCCGCCCCTGATTGCTTTGATTTTAGGCTCAATTCCTGCTTCTTTCATTGCTTTTGCAGCAAGATCAATGATGTGCATTTTTCCTTCAAACTGCTGCTTCATATTGCGGTATTGTTCTTTAATCTCTACTTCAGCGGTTTTTTCGCCATGTTTAGCATTAAACTCAGCTACTTTTTCTTCCATGAATTTTTTTCGGGCTTCAAACTTTTCTTCGTCGTGATCACGAATGATATATTGAAGTTTGCATTCAGAAACATCAGAAGTTACATCCATCAGATGATAAAATCCGTCAAAACCTTTCGTTGTAGAAGGTGTTTCGTTTGCAGGAAGAGACTGGATGAATTCTGCTGCCAAAAGACTTGCATTCACCATTTTTCCGTAAGCATAACCGGGATGTACGCTCAATCCGTGGATTTTTACTACTGCTCCGGCTGCGTTAAAGTTTTCGTATTCCAGTTCACCAACTTCTCCACCATCCATGGTATAAGCGAATTCGGCTCCGAATTTTGCCACATCAAATTTATGCGCTCCTCTTCCGATTTCTTCATCCGGTGTAAATCCAACTGCAATTCTTCCGTGCTTAATTTCAGGGTGAGCGATAAGATATTCTGCTGCGGTTACAATTTCTGCGCAACCCGCTTTATCATCGGCTCCAAGAAGGGTATTTCCATCAGTTGTAATTAAAGTCTGGCCGATATATTTCTTTAAGCTTTCAAATTTTGAAGGGGATAAAGTAAACTGTGTTTCCTGATTTAAAATCAAATCCTGACCTTCATAGTTTTCCCAAACCTTAGGTTTTACATTCTCACCGCTAAAATCAGGAGAAGTATCATAATGAGAAATAAATCCTATTGTCGGCTGATTATCATTTTCCAGATTAGATGGAACGTAGCCCATAATATAACCGTTTTCGTCAATAGAAACATTTTCCAGGCCGATTGTTTTCAGTTCTTCGGTGATGTAATTGGCAATGTCCCACTGTCTTTCCGTAGAAGGCGTAGACTCGCTTTCGGCATCGCTGGTTGAATATATTTTTACATAGCTGAGAAAACGGTTCAGCAGCTTTTCTCTCCACATCGAGTTGAATTCTATTGTACTCATTTTTGAAATCATAAATTTTAACAAAGTTAACAAATTTGAGGCTCGGAACAGGTTATTTGTTGGTGAATGTATGCTATCGAAATTATAAATCGGAAATAAATTATTGATAATCAATTTAATATTAGCTTTGTTTAAGTTCAGAACTAAATAGTTTAGTTTTATTATATTTGAGAAAATCAAAAGTAAAATGTTTCTTACCGAATGTCCAAGAGACGCAATGCAGGGTTGGGATGAGTTTATCCCGACCGATAAAAAAATAGACTACATCAATTCGCTGATGCAAGTAGGTTTTGATGTGCTCGATTGCCTAAGTTTTGTCTCTCCGAAAGCAATTCCGCAAATGGCAGATTCTGCTGAGGTTGCCGAAAATATTGACAAATCTTTATCCAATACCAAAGTTTCGGCCATCATCGGGAATTATCGTGGAGCCGAAAAAGCACTGAAGCATCAGTCTGTAGATATTTTGGGTTTTCCTTTTTCTATTTCTGAAACTTTCCAGCATAGAAATACCAATAAAAATCAGGAGGAAGCTTTCGATGATATTGTAAAAATGCTCGAACTGACAAAAAGCGAGGGCAAAGAACTGAATATCTACTTTTCAATGGCATTCGGAAATCCTTATGGCGAAATGTGGAAATGGGAAGATGTCGATTTTTGGGCTCAGCGTTTTTCAGAAATCGGAATTAAAAACATCCTTCTTTCTGACACAACCGGAATTGCAACACCTGAAAAAATAACCCTTTTGTTTGAAAAAATACCGGTAAAATACCCGGAAATAGATTTCGGGGCGCATTTTCACAACCGTTACGAAGAATCTTATTCTAAATTGAAAGCAGCTTATGATCAAGGTTGCAGAAGATTTGATTCAGCCATAAAAGGAATTGGCGGCTGCCCGATGGCGAAAGATGATTTGGTAGGAAATATGCCGACAGAGCAGGTAATCAATTTTATGAGTGTGGAAAAAGCGGAACATACATTAAATTTACTCAATTTCGAAAGTTCTTATAACAGAGCAAAAGATATTTTTCATTTCTGAGACATTGTCTCTTCTTAATTAAAATTATGACATCAAAAATAACATACACAGGAGATTTAAGATGTTCTGCAGAACATTTACAATCAGGAACCATCATTGAAACAGACGCACCAACCGACAATCACGGGAAAGGTGAAAAGTTTTCGCCGACAGATTTGTGTGCAACTTCTTTGGCAGAATGTGCATTGACAACCATTGCAATTTTAGGAAAAAACAAAAATATAAATATAGACGGTGCTTATTGTACACTTCAGAAAATTATGAAAACCGAGCCGAGAAGAATTGGCGAGATTGTTTGTAATTTCTTTTTTTCAAATCAGTATTCAGACGAAGAAAAAGCTTTTATCGAGGAAACGGCTCACAATTGTCCGGTTGCAAAAAGCCTTCATCCGGATTTGGTACAGACCATGATTTTCATTTATCAATAAACAATTGCCGCAGTTTTTCTGCGGTTTTTTTATTTCATTTAAAGTTTTCTTAAGATGAAATCAACCTTAAAATAACTTAGCAATTTAATTCTCTTAATGGTTAAACTGTTTTTAATCTCTCGCAGATTTTACGGATTTAGCAGATTTTAAATTCTAAATGAATCAGCGTAATCTGCAAAATCAGCGAGACAATTTTAAAGATGTTGAAAATCAAAAATTTATACGTTGGTTCGTGGAGCGAATGGAGCAGAAGAGAAGGCAAACAAATAGCTACAGAGATTTGAATTTACTTAAGATGAAAATCAAAATTAATATTCCTTATTAATTTAACAACCTTAATGGTTTAAAT
>NZ_JBFRGA010000041.1:0-15354 GCF_052115105.1 Chryseobacterium sp. 2TAF14 | reverse complement strand
TCGTTCCTGCAACATGGGTAGCATGGTTTTCAAAATTTGATCCATCAGCTAAAGTAATTTTGCTAACCGCCCCGACCATAAATTCTTGATGTGTATTTCGAACATTTCCACCGTCCCATACAGCAGCAGTCATATTTTGCCCCTGTACGTTTATACCCAAGCTCCCTCCGTTATATAAATGATTTGCTCTTGCTGTTGTAGCGGCACCTGCGTTAGTTGTTTTCGCAAAAACTTTATTACCATTGGGCAGAACATCTAATAATTCCTGTTTTCCCATTGAACCGATTTTTATAGTTTTTTTATAAGCTGGATTTTGACTTAAGAAATTGTTTAATCTGCTTTTTCTTTCAGCATCTTCCTTTTTCAACTCATTTAAAAGATGAATATTGCCATATTGATCAGAGTTTAAAGCAATTTTTCTTCTTTCTTCTAAAGTTTGAGCGCTTCCAAGCTTTGGAATTAGAAAGGCAAATCCTAATAAGTAGATATGTTTTTTCATTTTTAAGTATAATTTAGACAAATATATACAAAATCTTTATTTAAATAAATCAATGTAAAATAAAAGTTAAAAAATTTGGAAGATTTAATAATTATTAACATATTTGCACAAATATAATATTAAATTTTTGTTAATATGAATGTGAAATTACGTATGATGAGCGCGGGAGTACTGTTCTTTATAGGAGGGCAATTAGTTACTGCTCAAAACACAAAACCTAAGAGAGATACTATCAATCAGGATATTGAGGAGGTAGTTATTGTAAATTTGGGTTACACCAATATGAAAAAAGAGAATACTACAAGTGATGTTGCTGCTGTAAAAGCTAAAGATATTGAAAGTACGCCAGGTGCGACTGTTCAGCAGGCTTTAGTTGGCAAGCTTGCAGGTGTAGATATTTCTTTTGGATCAGGTCAACCAGGATCRTCTAATTTTAGAGTAGATATTCGTGGTACGTCTACGATCAATGGAAGTAGTACACCATTATATGTTTTAGATGGGGTTCCTATTTCGGCAAGTGCTTTTCAATTATTAGATCCTAATTCGTTTGAAGAGGTAGGGGTAATTAAGGATATTGCTACAGCTGCACAATATGGTGCGTCTGGGGGTGCCGGAGTTGTATTGTTAACAAGTAAAAAAGGACGTGCAAGACAAAAGGCTTTAGTTACTTATACTGGGCAATATGGTGTTTCTACAAGAGCAAATGATAAAGTTTCATTAATGAATTCTAATCAATGGAACAATTTTAGAAGATCAATAGGTTTGGATAATCCTTATACAGGTAATCCTTATACAGATCAGGATATTGCAAATCTTTCAAATACAAACACGGACTGGAAAAAGTTGGTGTTTCAAAACGGAACATTTAGTCAACATGACTTTGCAGTGACTGGTGGTTCTGATACTTTTAATTATTTTACCCAAGTTGGATATTTAAAACAAGACGGGATTATTAGAAATTCAGATTATGAAAGAACTTCAGCAATGATTAACTTATTTGCTAAGCCGAGTGAAAAATTTAGTATTCAATTTAATAATACTTTTGCATACGGTGATAGAAACAATGTGAGTTCTGAAGGTGCTATTAATCTGAATAACCCTGTAGTAGCTACATTTTTAGCGCCTCCTAGTGATGTACCTTTCTTACCTAATGGACAATATAATACAGGTGCTGGAAAAATCGGGGGAAATGCTCTTGAAACTATTAACTCTAGAGTTGGTAATAGAAAAGAATTGAAATTGATTTCTAGCTTAACAGGGACGTATCAGCTTTTTAAAAATTTGAATGTAAGACAATTTGTAGGTATTGATCATACATCATATAACTCTGAAGGTTATATTAATCCTAATACTTACTTAGGAGTTAATGGGGTTACTGGTAATAGAGGTTCACTAAGCAGATCAAATAGCCAAATATCAAGCATTATAAACAATACTTCATTAAACTACAGAAATGTTTTTAATGAAAAACACGATGTAACAGCAACAGCATTATATGAATACTTTTACAAAACTGTAAGATCATTTGGTTATACAGGTTATGGATTGAATAATTTATATAATAATAGCCCTGCTGGAATATTGGTTTCTGCGGATTTTTTACCTGATGTTACTGGTGGTAAAACAAACTATCATAGACTTGCGTTTATGGGTAACGTTTCATATGTGTATAATGGTAAATACTCTTTCAATGGAAGTGTAAGAAGAGAGAGTGCGTCAAATTTCGGGACTAATTATAAATGGGGAACTTTTTATGGTCTAGGTGGAGCATGGTTGTTGCATAAAGAAGATTTCATGAGTTCTATTGGATTTATCAATGAGTTAAAACCAAGAGTAAATTATGGAGAAGCTGGTAACCCGATTGATATTGAATTGATTAGTCCTTATCAGACTTCACAATATTATGGTAGTGGCAGTTATGCTGGTGGAACAACCTTAGTTCCTACAGTTCCTGGAAATGATAATTATAAATGGGAAGTTGCCAAAGAATTAAATGCAGGTGTTGACTTTGCAGTATGGAATAATAGGATTTCAGGAAGTATGAGCTATTACAATAGAAAAACTTCTGATTTATATATCCAATATAGCTTATCTGGAACTACAGGTTTTTCTAGTATAGGCAATTATAATGGAGGTGAAATGGAAAATAAAGGTTATGAAGTAAACTTAAATCTTAATGTATTACGTACAAAAAATTCATCTCTAAGTTTATTTGGAAACTTTAGCCAGGTGAAAAATAAAATTACTTCATTAGGAGGTGTTACTGAGTTTGAACAAGGGACATCGATTATCCGTGTCGGATTACCTTTTGGATCTCATTATATCGTAGGATGGGGTGGTGTTGATGCTTCAAATGGACAGCCATTATATTATGATGTAAATGGAAACTTAACTAATGTGTATTCTGATTCTAATGCAACTGCAAATTGGGGTTCTTTTAAACCTGAAATTTTTGGTGGTTTCGGAGCTGAATTTAAATATAAAGGTTTCACAGCAACTGCAAATTTCCGATATAAAGCGAAATACTTTAGATTTAATAATGAATCATATTTCTTAGAAAATCCAAATTTCGCACAGTATAATTTATCTACAATAATGAATACTATGTGGACTACTCCTGGTCAGATTACTGAGATTCAGAATTATCAATATCCACGACAGTTCAGTTCGAAAGATATTGAAGATGCGTCATTCTTGAGATTACAGGAAGTTAGATTAAACTATCATATTGATGGTAAATTCTTAGGATTTATGAATGGTATTGATATTTTTGCGATTGGAAACAATCTTTATACTTGGACTAAATGGACAGGGTTAGATCCTGATGATAGTAATAATATTGGATCATACGAGTATCCATTCTCAAGAACAATCACATTTGGTTGTAAATTTAATTTCTAAAATTTAAAAATATGAAAATAAATAAAATAAAATTTTTCTTTATAGGTATCGCTTCATTAAGTATAGTAAGCTGTACTGATGTTATAAATGATCAATTAGACCCTGATGGAGTAATTGAAGAAAATGTTTTTAAAAATGTTAAAAATTCTGAAGAGGTAGTTTTAGGAGCATATTCTAGATTGCCATTAGGAGCAAATTTATATGCACAATCTTTAATATCAGACGAATTAAAATTCAGTCAAACAAATAATGGACAAGGAAAAGAGGTTCATTCTTGGACATTTACTTCGGGGCAAGCTGAATTTTCTAGTATATGGTATGGTGCTTATGGATCAATTTCTAGCGCAAATAAGTTATTATTAAATTTTGATAAAATTCAAGCTAATTCAGCGGACGAAATATCACTTAAAAATCAACTTAGAGGTGAAGCTTTAGCTTTAAGAGCATATAATCACTTTCTTTTAGTTAGATTATTTTCTCCTAAATATAATGCAAGTGCAATGGGAATTCCCTACGTAACAGGTGATGATATTTATGCTACTCCTTCCAGACCAACAATGCAAGCTACTTATGAAGCAATACTTGCTGACTGTAATGAGGCATATCCTTTATTAGCTAATGTTCCTGCAACTACCAAAAACAGATTTAATCAAGGAGCATTAAGAGTTTTACAAGCATATATTGCTTTGGAAATGAATAATTTTGATCAAGCAATAACCTATTCGAATCAAGCATTGGCATTTAATAGTACTTTGGCAAATACTTTAGCTACAGTACAAGCTATATGGACTGATACAAATACTTCTGAACTATTTTTCTTCCAAACAAATATTCCCGGGTCAGTTAATTCTTCTCCAGGGACATATTTCACAACAAATACTATAAGCAGTGGTGGATTATTATACTGGAATCCAGGAGTTACTTTATATAATAAATTTACTACAGGAGACTTTAGAAGAGCTAGATATTTTGGAGGAACAGCAGCTAGCCCATACAATACTTTTATAGTTAATAAATATCCTGGAACAACAGGTAATTATGGAGTTAATAATATTAAAGTTTTTAGAGTTGCAGATGTTTATATGATTTTGGCAGAAGCTAATGCTAGAAAGGCTTCTCCTGATCTTACAGCTTCTTTCAATGCATATTCTACACTGAGAACAGCAAGAAATGCAGGAACATCAAGTGCGTTTGCTGATCAAAACGATGCAATTACTAAAATATTAGATGAAAGAGCGAGAGAATTTGCTTGGGAGGGATCTCGTTTCTTAGATTTAAAAAGAAATGGTAGGTTGATTACCAGACAAGGTGTGGATATTTATGTTTTAAATCCTGTGGCAACATTGAGTGATTTGAACAGATATACTTTCCCAATTCCTACATCAGAAACTCAGGCTAACCCGAATATCCAACAAAACCCGGGATATTAATTATAACGTTAAAATTATTTAGTTATGAAAAAAATCTTTAGTATATTTCTTCTGGCTTCATTGTTTCTTGCTATAAATTCTTGTAAAGATGCAGAAGAAGCTATTTATGAAGGCGAATCATTACTCCATTTTGATAAAATTGAACAAAATGCATATGTCAGATTATCAACTGGCAATGCTGATTATTTAGTTACTTATGGTGTTCTTAAGAACGTTACTTCAAACCACAATGTTGAATTGGTTTTTGAACCTGCAAAGTCTACTGCTGTTTTAGGAACGGATTTTACTATCGTTGAAGGTACAGATGTTTTATCTGCTGGAACTGCGGTAGGGGATTTTAAAATAAATGTTAAAGAATCAGCAGCAACTGCCGGTAAAAAAGCAGTTTTTACACTGAAATCAAGCTCACTTGGAATGGCTTCATTTGATCAGGAGGTTGTTGTTAATTTCAATTTAGCTTGTCCTATTGATAGTAATACTTTCCCATTGGTATATAATGTAGATGTATATGCTTTCAATGAATATGCACCAAGTCATCAACAGACTCTTATCCCTGTAGCAGGTACAGATAATCAATTYAGAATTAACTCTTCTTGGGGACCTAGTTTCGTTGCGTGGGCTACAAATAATCCGTCATATAATAACCAATACCTTTATCCTGGAACCATAACTATCAATTGTACTAATGTTATATTTACAAGTGGTGCTACAAGTACTGGTCCAGGTGGTTCTGGAACTTATAACCCATCTACTGGAGTAATTGAATTTACTGTTACTCAGTCATTGTTTACTTCTCCGTTTGATACAACGTGTACATTTACACCTTTGTAATTACAGGCATCGTGAATAAATACGACCCCGTCATCCGACGGGGTTTTTTATTACCTTTTATTTCTTATTTTTGCTGTACAAAAAATATTCATGAAATACCTTTTTCTAATCATATTTTTCCTTGCTTCATTTACTAAAGCTCAGGTTATTGTTAATAAAACAGACTCTAACATGCTTGAGAAAAAGCTGAAAGACACTTTGGTAATAGATTCCGGGACAAAAGATTCTCTTAAAATTTTTAGGCCGACGATTAATGATTATCAGTATCAGACTCAGTTTTCTGAAAAGAAAATATTTGATACGGCGATGAGTTTTAACAAGACCTATATTTTTTCTCAATATAATAACAGAGATAATTTTGGAAGAGTGCAGTTTGCAAATATCGGGTCGGGATTCAATCCTTTATCTTATGAAGTGAATGCCGAACAAAATCTTTCTTTACTACCGACCAACAAATCTTATGGTATTTTAGGAATTAATGACATCAAATATTATGATGTAAAAACTCCTACTGCAACTTTTATTTATCACACGGCGATGAAGAACGGCGCAGCTTTACAATCGACGTACACTCAGAATATCGGGAAACGATTCAACTTTGCCTTAGATTATATGGGATTGCGTTCTCAAGGTTTTTACAGAAATTCTTTAGCTGCAAATAACAATACTTTGTTTTCCGGACATTATACTTCAAAAAGCGGGAACTATGAATTATTCGCTCATTATCTTCATCAAAACGTCAATAACCAGGAAAATGGCGGAATTGTGAATGATGACCTCTTCCAATCCGGTGATAGCGAGTTTAGAAATAGAGACAGAGCTTTGGTAAATTTGCAATCTTCCAGCTCACAATATTGGTATAGAAGATATTATCTGAGTCATCAGTTTACACCTTTTAATCCTGAAAAGTATCCTTTCAGAATTCGTCACACGATTTTTAATCAGGGCAATAAATATTATTACAATCAAGACGGCTTAGAACCATATTGGTTTACTTCAGAATCCGAAATTGTCACAGGTTTTCCTTTGTCGACAAAAAAATATTCAAATAATTTCAGCAATACACTCAGCTTGGTTTTCGATAACGAACGCTTTAAATTGGATGCCGGTTTAAGATACCAAATGTTGAAATTTGGTGTAAATCAGATTACGTTGCCAATTCTTCAAATTCCTTCTGAACTTAAAGAAAACAGATTAGGCGCTGTCGGAAATCTACAGATCAAACTTTTTGATAAATTTCAGGTTAATTCATTTTTAGAGGTTTCTAAAGGAAATCAATTTGGTAATTATTTAAAGACGACAAACAATATCAAGTTTGAGCCGATCAAAGATTACTTTGTTAATGCAAAAGTAAATTTCCAGAGTACATATCCATCATTTAATTACTTGGCTAATGTTTCGGCATACAACAATTTTAATTATTTCCTTAATGATGCAAAAAATCAATCGGTAACGGAAATTGGCGGGAATGTCAATTTAAAATGGTTCCAGACCCAGCTTTTTGCTAACTATTTCAGGATAGATAATTATACCTATTTTGATGCTTTTGCAATGCCGAAGCAAAGCTCAAATTCTGTAAATATTTCTCAGATTGGAGGTGATGCTACATTCAGTTACGGTAAATTTCATTTAAATACAAGATTACAGTTTCAGAATGCATTAACCAATAAAGAATTGTTGCCGATGCCTTCTTTTATCGGAAGAGCCAACTTTTTCTTTCAGTCTAAAGCATTCAAAAATGCAGCAGAAATTCAGGCTGGTTTAAAAGTGTATTATTTCTCAAAATTTGCTTCACGAGAATATTTCCCGATTCTTAACGAATATATTTTGCCGAGTGCAGATTCTTTCTCGATCGGAGGACAGCCAATTGCCGATCTTTACATTAATATGAAAGTGAAAAGAATGTTCTTTTTCATCGAAGGTCAGCAAATAGGAACGGTTATTTCACACAACAAAGCTTATACATTTCCGCATTATCCGGTTTATGATTTTAGACTGAATATCGGGATTTTATGGTATCTGTTCAACTAAAATTCAATCAGGTTGAAAACAATAAATAAAATAGCATTCAGCGAAATTGAAAGCATTCCAAAATTGGTAAAAGATTTCCTGAACCATGATATTGAAGGATTTGAAGCGCAAACTTTTTCACTCGAAAATTTTGCCCAGCAAATTCATTTAAAACAAAATTCTTTCGCATTAGAAAAAAGAGAAATTCTATCTGAAACGATAAAATCTCAGCTTTCAGATTTTAAATTGTCTTCTAAACAAACAGAAAATTTAGAAAATCTTAAACAAAATAATACATTTACCATCACAACAGGTCATCAGTTGAATCTGTTTTCCGGGCCTGTTTTTTTTGTATACAAAATTCTTCAGACGATAAAAACCTGTACGTATTTACAGCAAAATTTTCCGGATTTTAATTTTGTTCCGGTCTATTGGATGGCTTCTGAAGATCACGATTTTGCAGAAATCAATCATTTTAAAACAGAAAATAATTATTACGAAATCAATGAAAAGTCAGGCGGTGCAGTTGGACGGATTTCTGTAAATGATACTTTTTTCATTTCTGAATTTGAAAAAGAATTTAAAGACTCTGTTTTCGGAACCGAGCTTATTTTAATGCTTAAAGAAGCGTACAAAAACGGAAATACTTTAACGAAAGCAATTCAGACTTTGGTTAACAGATTGTTTTCAGATTTTGGTTTGTTGATTGTTGATGGAGATTCAAAAGAATTGAAAAATCAGATTAAAGATGTTTTTAAAGATGAGCTTGAAAATTTCAGCTTACATAAAAAATCAAAAGATAAAGTAGATTTTCTGACAGATAAGTATGGTAAAGTTCAGGTAAATCCGCGTGAAATAAATCTTTTTTATCTATCTGAGACCCGAGACAGAATAGATTTTGACGGTAAAAATTATATCGTTGTAGATAAAAATATTCAGTTCAGCAAAGAAGAAATTTTAAGCGAACTTGAAAGTTTTCCCGAAAAGTTTAGTCCAAATGCATTGATGCGTCCTGTTTATCAGGAAACCGTTTTGCCGAATCTTGCCTACATTGGTGGAAATGCAGAAATTATGTACTGGCTTGAGCTGAAAGATTATTTTACTACATTAAATTTATCTTTCCCGATTTTAATTCCGAGAAACTCAATGTTATTTTTAAAAGAAAAAACGTTAGGCAAAATCAATAAATTGGACTTGAAAATAGAAGATTTTTTCAGAAATTTCACTAAAATTACCAATGATAAGATCTTAGATAATAACGAAATTCTTAATTTACTTAATGATAAAGAGAATCTTCTGACGAAACAGTTTTCAGAATTGGAAAACATCGCAGAAAAAACAGAAAAATCTTTTGGTAATTTAGTAGAAGCAGAAAAAACGAGACAGCTGAAATCTTTCGAAAGAATGAAAAGAAGGCTTCTTCGTGCTGAAAAAATAAAACAAAATGAGCTGTTGGAACGTTTAGAAAATCTGTTCTTAGATGTTCATCCGTCGAAAACATGGCAGGAAAGAATCTATAATTTCTCTGTATTTTTTGCGGATTTCGGATATTCTTGGGTAGAATTTTGTCTGGAAGAAATGGTGGTAGAAGATTCAAAATTAATAATTGTTGCCATTTAATTTTAAAGAAGTATTTTTGTAAATTATAATATCGAAAATGATTAAGAGGTTTTTTGTACTATCTGGTTTATGTATGTTTCTTGGTTTAGCTGCTCAGAAAACACACACGGTTATAAAAGGTGATACTCCCTACAATATTTCTAAGAAATACGGAATTTCGTTGGATGAGCTTTATAAGCTTAATCCTGCAGTGAAAGGCGGGAAATTTGCAATCGGAGATGTGGTTACCGTAAAATCGGGAACTGCAAATGCTGCTGTTGTAAAATCATCTGCAGATGTTTCTTCAAAGACAGGAAGAATCATCCTTCAGCCTAAACAAACCATTTACGGTATTACAAAACAATATAGAATTTCTGAAACTGATTTGAGGAAACTCAATCCGGAACTTGATTCTCACATGAAAATAGGAGATGAGATCACTTTACCTCTCGATAGTATTAAAAAATATGGTGGAAATCAGGCTGTAACTACTACAGAAACAAAGCCTGTTGAAACTGTTGCTGAAAATGCTCCGGTAAATAATAACAAAACTAAAATAGATTCCGGAAACGAAAGATCTTCGGCTGTAAATTCTCATTCTAATCAGGATGAATATGCTACTTATACTGTTGAACAAGGCGATACTGTTTTTTCAATCGTAAATAAATTCGGAATTACTATCGATGAATTGATTGCTTTAAACCCGGATTTGTCTAAAGGTTTAAAAGCCGGAATGATTTTAAAAATCAGAAAACTTGATGCAGCCTATATCAAGAAGAGTGGTGATGCGTTAAGCGTGGTTTTGATGCTTCCGTTCGGTTATAGCACAAATGAAACTCAGTATCGTGCAATGGCAACCGATTTCCTTACCGGTGCAAAACTAGCGATTGAAAGAAATGCTGCAGCCGGACAAAAATTAGATGTAAAAATTGTTGATTCTGGTAATGAAGCTTCATTCAAAAGCTCTTTATCACAAATCAATCCAAATAATACCGATTTAATTATCGGTCCTTTCTTCAAATCGAATGTAATTGATCTTTTAGATTTTACTAAAACCCAGAAAATTCCTGTAGTGGCGCCATTTGCAAACTCACCGGAACTATACAACTTCAGCAATTTAATTATTGTTGAAACCAACGATCAAACTTACGCCGATAAAATTTCTGAAGAAGTAAAATCAGTATATTCTAATCAAAAAATTTACATTCTTGCAGACGCTAAAAAGGAAAATGCCAATTATCTTAAATCGAGTCTCGAGAAAAATGTAAAAAATGCGCAGATTATTGTTGTAAATAATGCTTCAGAAATTCAGTTAGATCAAAATATGATGACAGGACAATCTGCTCCGGTTATTGCGATTTTGGCAAGCGATAGTGAAACGGTAGGCGAAGCTTTTTCAAATAAAGTAATTGCTTTGTCTAAAGAAGTTCAGGGCATCAAAGCATTCAGTATGTATGCCGTTCCGAGTTTCGATAAAAAAGTGGATGAGCTGAGTCAGGCAAGTCTGGTTTATGTGATGGACAGAAAAATCAATGCTGAAGGAAATTTTGAAAAAGAAATCCTTGCTGCTTACAAATCTAAATACTGCAAAACTCCCGGTAAATATGCCGTGATTGGTTTTGATGTGGTAAACGATATGCTGACAAGAGAAAACAAAAAAGGAGAAATCTTTAAGCAGATCAATAAAGTACAGACTCAGTTGGCTACCAAATTCGAATTTGTAAAATCTAAATCAAACGGAGCTTATGTAAACACAGGTTTCAGAGTGATCAGATTGGTTCCTTAAATTTAAATCATAAAGATTTTTTTTAGTTGTTAAAACATAGAAATTCAAGCCACAACTGACAACTAAAAACAATCAACGACTTATTAAACTATATATTTTAAATAAATAAATGAAAGCACTTGTATTTCCTGGTCAGGGATCACAGTTTGTAGGTATGGGAAAAGAATTGTACGATTCCCGTAAAGACATTAAAGATCTGATGGAATCTGCTAACGAAATTTTAGGTTTTGATATTCTTTCCCTGATGTTTACAGGGACAGATGAAGATCTTAAGAAAACGGAGGTTACCCAACCTTCAATATTCATACATTCGGTTGCTGCTTTAAAAGCAGTAAACGGTCTTGGCGCCGAAATGGTTGCAGGACACTCTTTAGGAGAATTTTCAGCATTGGTTGCCAATGGAGTTTTATCTTTCGACGATGGTTTGAAACTTGTGTCTGAAAGAGCAAAGGCAATGCAGGCTGCTTGTGATGCAAATCCAAGTTCTATGGCTGCAATTTTAGGTTTAGATGATGCTAAAGTTGAAGAGATCTGCGCATCAATAAGCGGAGTTGTGGTTCCTGCTAATTACAATTGTCCCGGGCAATTGGTGATTTCTGGTGAAACGGTTGCTGTGGAAGAAGCTTGTGTAAAATTAAAAGAAGTCGGAGCAAAAAGAGCATTATTGTTACCTGTAAACGGAGCTTTTCATTCACCATTGATGCAGCCTGCACAGGAAAGACTGGCTGCTGCAATTGAAAATACGAAGTTCAGAAAGGCAACTATTCCTGTTTATCAGAATATTACAACAACTGCCGTTACAGATCCGGATCAGATTAAAGCCAATCTTATCGCTCAGTTGACTGGGCCTGTAAAATGGACACAATCTGTACAGAATATGATTAAAGACGGAGCTACAAATTTTGTAGAAGTTGGGCCTGGAAAAACACTTCAGGGATTAATCAAAAAAATTGATAGCGCAGTAACATCTACTTCTGCTATTTAATTAAATAAAAATGGGCAAAATATTTTCACCGGGAAAGCTTATGCTTACTTCAGAATATTTTGCTGTAGACGGAGCTCTTGTCTTAGCGGTACCCACAAAGCTAGGACAAGAGTTTTTCTTTGAAGAAAAGCAAGACGGAAATTCTCTTGTTTTCTGGGAGGCTTATCATCAAAACAAATTATGGTTAAAAGCTGTCATCGATTATAAAAATTGGCAGATTCTTGAAACCAACATTACTTCAAGTGCAGAGTTTATTCTTAAAACTCTTAAAAATGTTCAGAGTCTTTCTGAAACTAAATTTAAAAACAACGATACTTATCATTTAAAAACAAATCTTCAGTTTCCGTCAGATTACGGTTTGGGAAGCAGTTCTACTTTAATGAACAACCTTGCAGAATGGTCTGAAGTTGATCCTTTTCATTTAAATTCTATCAGTTTGGGCGGAAGCGGATATGATATTGCAATTGCTCATGCAAAATCTGCGGTGTTGTATCAGAACAAACCTGAAATACATTTTGAGAAGATCAATTTTAATCCAAAATTTAAAAATGAGCTGATTTTTATTCATCTCAATCAGAAGCAGGACAGCCGCGAAGCCATCCAGCTTTACAGGTCAAAAATAAAGTCTCAAATTGTGGTGGATGAATTTTCAAATCTCACAAGAAATATTTTGTTATGTAATGAATTGGAAAATTTTTCCGAACTAATGATGATACATGAGCAAAAAATTTCAGATTTTATTGAAATTCCGACAGTTAAGTCGAGGTTTTTCTCAGATTGCCCCAGTTTTGTAAAAAGTTTGGGAGCTTGGGGTGGAGATTTTGTAATGAGCTCAAAATTTGCAGGCTTTAAGGACTATTTTTGGGGAAAAGGTTTTACCACTGTTTTTGAATGGAATGAAATAATTGATTGTTAATCAGTATTTTATATCTGTTATTTTTTATTTGCCATTTTCGCTTATATGTTTATATTTATCCACGTTTAACAATTAGTTAATATTAATTATGTTAAACAAACAAAAAGAAAAAGAAAATATAAGTAAAATGAAAAACGCTAAAATCGTCCAGGATTTACAAAAATTAGGGATTAAAGGAGATTACGAATTAATTTATAATCCTTCATACGAAGAGTTATATCAAGCGGAAATTTCACCTGAAAATCAGGGGTTTGAGAAAGCTGAGCTTACAGAATCTGGTGCAGTATCTGTAAAAACAGGAATTTTCACGGGCCGTTCGCCTAAAGACAGGTATATTGTTCAGGATGATGTTACAAAAGATACTATTTTCTGGGATGGTAAAGTAAATTTACCTACAACACCTGAAATTTTCGAGTCTTGTAAAGAGTTGGTATTAACTCAGCTTTCCCATGCAAAAAAGATTTATGTAGTTGATACTTTTTGCGGGACAAATACCGATACAAGATTAAAAGTAAGATTTATCGTTGAAGTTGCTTGGCAGGCGCATTTCGTTACGAATATGTTCATCCGTCCTTCTCATTTCGAATTGGAAAATTTCGGTGAGCCTGATTTTACGGTAATCAACGGTTCAAAAACTACAAATCCTAACTGGGAGGCTCAGGAATTGAATTCTGAAAACTTTGTCATGTTTAACCTTACCGAAAAACTTCAGATCATCGGAGGGACCTGGTACGGTGGTGAGATGAAAAAAGGAATGTTTGCCATGATGAATTACTATCTTCCGTTGAAAAGAATGGCATCAATGCACTGTTCTGCAAACGTAGGTGAAGAAGGAGATGTAGCGTTATTCTTCGGACTTTCGGGAACAGGAAAAACAACTTTGTCTGCAGATCCTAAAAGATATTTAATTGGTGACGACGAGCACGGTTGGGATAACAACGGAGTTTTCAATTACGAAGGCGGATGTTATGCTAAAGTAATCGATTTGTCAGCAGAAAAAGAACCGGATATCTTCAGAGCAATAAAAAGAGATGCACTTCTTGAAAACGTAGTTGTACACGACGGTGTTGCTGATTACACAGACGGATCTATCACTGAAAATACGAGAGTTTCTTACCCGATTTACCATATTAACAAAATCGTTTTGCCTTCTAAAGCAGGTCATGCAAGCAAGATTGTTTATCTTTCTGCAGATGCTTTCGGAGTATTGCCTCCGGTTTCTATTTTAGATGAAAATCAGGCGCAATATCACTTCCTTTGCGGATATACTTCAAAATTAGCAGGAACAGAAAGAGGAATTACAGAACCGGAACCATCTTTCTCACCGGCATTTGGAGAAGCGTTTTTAACATTACATCCAACAATGTATTCAAAAACATTGATCGGAAAAATGAAAGAACACGGTGCAAAAGCTTACTTGGTAAACACAGGTTGGAACGGTACAGGAAAGAGAATTTCACTAAAAGATACAAGAGCTATCATTGATGCGATCATCGACGGATCAATCGAAAAAGCTGAGAAAACGACTATTCCGGTAATGAATTTAGAAATTCCTACTTCATTGCCAAACGTTTCTGAAGGGATTTTAGATCCTAGAGACACCTACAGCAATGTTGCAGAATGGGAAGAAAAAGCAAAAGATCTTGCTGCAAAATATATCAAAAACTTCGAGCAGTATTGCAATACTGACGAAGGCAAAAAACTGATTGCTTCTGGTCCTCAATTGCAGGAACAGACCATTTAGAAATAGTGAAGAAATCCTCATCAATTTGATGAGGATTTTTTATTTTTAAAATGAAGTAATCTGCGCAATCTTCAAAATCTGCGAGAATAAAAATTCATAAAGCATTTTATACAATCATCTGTGAAAATCCGTGGGAAATACAATCACGATTTCAGGCTCAAAATCGCCAGTCGATATCCCTCCATTCCAAAGCCGGACAAAACCGCATCGGTACAAGCTGCCGTTACAGATTTTTGACGAAATTCTTCCCTTTTGTAAATATTACTGATGTGAACTTCAATTTTAGGTTTCTGAATATTTTTTAAACAATCCGCAATCGCATAGGAATAATGGGTAAAAGCTCCGGGATTAATAACAACTGCATCAAAATTGTCGGCCTGAAGTCTGTTAATCAGCTCACCTTCAATATTCGATTGATAATAATCTAATTGGTAAGAGGTAAATTCAGACTTTAATTTTTCCAAATAATCTTCCATCGAAATATTTCCGTAGATTTCCGGTTCTCTTGTTCCCAAAAGATTAAGATTAGGTCCGTTAATGATTAAAATTTTCATAGGATAAATTTAAGTTTTTTAGAATAACTTCCAATAATTTCTCAAGAATAATTAAAAAGGAGAAGTCCTCAACATCTTTTGCTGAGCGAAGCGCCATTG
>NZ_JBFRGA010000040.1:0-15393 GCF_052115105.1 Chryseobacterium sp. 2TAF14 | reverse complement strand
TCCTGCAGTAACGCCGATAATCGGAACTTCAGAATATTCCGGCAGCTGTCGGATCTGTCTTGTCGCTTCTATCCCGTCCATTACAGGCATTTGCACATCCATTAAAATCACATCAAAAAGATGGTTTTTACATTGCTCCAAAGCTTGAAGACCATCGGTAGCTTCCTTTAATTGTGCATCAGGACTTAACGATTTCATCAGCTTATTATTAAGAACCATATTCACCGGATTGTCATCAACAAGCAATACTTGTGGCGAATCCATAAGCGGAAAAGGCTTTTCTTTCGGCTCAGAATTCTGAACCATGATTTCTCTTTCTGAACTTTTAATAGCCCGTCTCAGTGTGTTGTATAATTCTTCAGATTTAATAGGTTTTAGCAAAAAATACGAATCTTCTTCTTTCTTAAACGAATCAATCACATCGTGTTCTTCTGAGGAAGTGTGAAGGATAACAAGGGGTGAAACTTTATTTTGCTCATTAAACAGCTGCTTTATTTTCTCAATTGTTTCCAAGCCAGAAATAATCGGCATATGATAATCTACGAGAATAACATCAAACTCTTCTCCTGCCAATAAAAGCTGAAGCGCTTCCATTCCGTTTGCAGCCAATGTAGAATTTATGTTTTTGTAAGCAAGMATATGCTGAAGAATAATTCTATTGGCTTCATTATCATCAACAATAAGTACTTTGTCGATCTTCAGCATTTCGTCTTCGCTGGGATCAGAAACATCATAAGGAATCTCAATATCAAAATAAAAAACAGATCCTTTCTGAACTTCACTCTTTAAAGAAAGATTGCTTCCCATATATTTCAAAATATTATTTGAAATGGTAAGACCAAGACCGGTTCCTCCGTATTGCTTGCTGATAGAACTATTTTCCTGAGTAAATGCATTGAAGATATGCTGCTGTTTTTCCGGCGGAATACCAATTCCAGTATCTCTTACCGAAAATCGTAATGTGATGTTTTGATCGTCTTTTTTCAGCTTTTCTACTTTAAGCTCTATTTCACCCTGTGCCGTGAATTTTACGGCGTTGCCGAGAAGATTGATGAGAATCTGCTTCAGTCGGGTTTCATCAAGCCAGATTGTTTTCGGAAGCCCCGGTTCAATATTTAAAAGAAGCTCAATATTTTTCTTTTGAGACTGATAAAGAACCACATTAATTACCTGGCTCACCATATCATAAACATCGGCTTTCTCAATCAGAAGCTCCATTTTCCCTGATTCTATTTTAGAAAAATCAAGAATATCATTAATAATATTCAGTAAATTTTCACCCGATTCATTAATATAGTTGAGGTATTGCGTTTGTATCTCGTTTAGCGGGGTCTGAAGCAAAAGATCTGAAAAACCGATCACTCCGTTGAGCGGGGTTCTGATCTCATGGCTCATATTGGCTAAAAATTCAGATTTGGTTTTATTGGCAATATCTGCCATTTTCTTTGCATTCTTAAGCTCGTCATGGGTTTTAACCAGCTCTGTGATATTTTGTGCAGAAACGATAACTCCGCCTACAACATCAGTCGATAAATACCACGGGTTTACAACAATGTTGTAACGCTGTATCTCGTCTTTATAAGGAACTTCTATAGCCATATCCTGGTTGATGTAGGTTTTGCCTCCCAATGCATCACGGTATATTTTTTTCCTTTCTTCCGGAACATTAGGCGAAACCGTAAACATATTTTGCCCGATAAGATCTATATCCTGCATCTGAAACTCGTTTTTCCAGTTGCTGCTTATTGAAAGATAATTAAGATCTTTGTCAAACATCGCCACCGGAGTAGGAACGTATGTTACAAATGACTGCAGCATGGCTTCTTTTGTAGCCAGCTCCATGTATATTTTTTTGAAGGTGTCAATATCCTGGATAATACCAAAAACTCTTATACAGACACCATTTTCAAATTCAGGTATTCCTTTTACCCTTACCCATATCATTACTCCATCATTACGTATAAGCTGCAGCTCTTCATCATATGGAATGCCTTCTTTTACGGCTCTTTCAAATAAAAACTCTACTTTTTCCCTGCTTTTTTCGCTAAAAAATCCTATTGCATTTTCAAAGTTGGGCTCAAAAGTCTTATCTACTTTATGTATTTCTCTGGTAGACTGCGACCAAAAAAGAGTATTGGTTTTAAGGTTGACTTCCCAGCCTCCGACCTGTGCGACAGCGCTTGTCTGTTCCAGCATTTTCTTGGTGTGTTGCAAATCTTTTTCAAGAGACATTCTTTCTGTAACATTCAAGGCAGTACTTACCACATAAGGGATTCCGTCTTTGTCTATTTCTACCAGATTATGATACATCCAGATCATTTCTTCCCCTTCCTTAGATTTTAGAATCATGGTTCCGAGGTCTTCCTCATTGTTGTTGATTCTTTCAAGATACTGTGCAAGTAAAGGCCAGTTTTTTTCGGGAACAAGATCTTTTAAATTCAAACCTTCCACCTCATCTGCAGAATATTGAAGTATTTTTCTTCCTTTTTCATTAACAGAGAGTATATTCCCCTCCATATCATGCATGCTCATTAAGCCGATTGCATTTTCAAAAAAGCTTCTAAAGCGGCGTTCCGAGCTTTCAAGCTCTTGTTTTTCTTCTATTTGCTGGGTAATATTTGTTCCGAAGCAGAAAATATCAGAATTACTTTGATTTTGTTTCATGGTCCATTCCACAATAATCTCTGAGTCGTCAATTTTTGTGGAAGTAGAAAATGTTATTTATTCCTGAAGATCCGGAAGTCTTTTTATGATCCCCCGCAATTCAAAATTATGCTCGCCCAGTATGCTTAAAAAACTCTGATGAGGATTTTTAGCTTTATCGAAATCAAAAACCTTTTCAAAAGCAGGATTAACATCTTTGAGCATGAAATCACTATCCAGAACGCAGATCAGGTTATTTGAAATATTGAAAGTCTGCTGAAAATATTCAGCTTCAATATTTTTTCTTTTTCCTGTAAGCAAGATGGTAACAGCATTTCCTATTTTTTGCAGAATCGTGACCTGCTGCTCAGTTAGGGTTTTAGGTTTGTAGTCTATTACGCATAGAGTTCCCAGTGCAAATCCTTCATCATCTACAAGAGGAACTCCTGCATAAAAACGGATTCCTCCCGCTAAGATCAAAGGATTTTCTGAAGATCTTTCGTCTAATAACGTATCGTTGATAATGACCACTTTTCCGCTTGCTATAGCGTATTGACATACCGTATTTTTCCTGTCTACCGTGTCAAGATCAAGGCCGATACAACTCTGGATAACCTGTGTTTCGCTCTCCATCATGGCAATAAGTGCAGCCGGGCAATCGGTAATGAGAGATGCCGTTTCTGCAAAAATATCCAGTTGCGGATCTTTCTCAAGCTGCAAAAGATCAAAAAGCTTCAGCTTATTAATCCGTTCATATTCGTTATCAGGAACAGGGTATTTATCCATATAGATAGGTCTTCTTTTTAAAAATGAAATTTGCTTTTTTAGGGCATAAATTTAATTATCATAACAAATAATTAATTATGTAATTAAAATTCAAAATTACAAACAATTTTACACTTAATCGCTATAAATTAGAATTCGTAACGGTTGTAAAAAAGCTATTTTAATATCCTTCTATTTATTTTTCTGAAATAATTTTATCCTGTGATGTTCCGGGAATTCTCTATGATCTTTCTGCAATTTTAATTCGGCTCCGGTTTAGAATAAAAAACCCCTGAAACTATTAATCTTTCAGAGGTTGTTTTATTTAATGCTAAAAAAATTAAAAATAAATTTGAGTATCGGGCATTTGCTTTTTTAGGTTTTCAACTTCAGCTTTATTAAGCGGATTACCTGTAAGAATAAGGGTTTTCAGGTTTTTTAAAGCGGTCATTTCTTTTGGTAATGATTTGAGCCTGTTATTTGCCAGATTCAGACTAATGATCTTTTTTAAATGTTTTATTTGGGGTGGAATTTCAGATATTTTATTTTCCCCTACATTCAGAAATTCCAGATTTTTTAAGTTCAGGATGTTTTTTGGAAGGGTAATCAACATATTTTTTTGCAGCTCAAGATATTTAAGTTTATCTGGAAATCCGGTTTCATTAAGGTCATTAATCTGGTTGGAAGAAAGATTCAGGAACTTAAGGCTTTTTATTTTATCAACATCTGAAACCATGCTGATCTGATTGCTGTGCAGATTTATCTCTTCCAGCCCCGGAATTTTTGTCAAAGCTTTAGGAAATATACTCAGATTATTGGCATCAAGATGTACGACCTTGAGGTTTTGAAGTTTTGAAAATTCAGGATTAAGCTCTGTAAGCTGATTGAGATTCATAGAAAACGAGCTGAGCTTTTTCAGCCTGTTGATTTCATCCGGAATATATTTGATGCTGTTTTCATTGATGTTGAGAATCTGAAGTTGCGAAAGTGAAAAAAGTGCCTCATCCAGCTTTTCAAAATTGTTTCCCATCATATTCAGAAAAAAAACAGAATCCATTTTCTTGATTTCAGAAGGCAGATTAAACAAACCTTTATCTCTGAAACTTAAGCTATAAACGATTTTATCAGACTTCAAAGCAGCTTCCAAATCTGTATAAGTAGGATATTTTACAGGATCGATCTGAGCATTGATGTTGGCAATATACAAAAAGGGCAAAAGACAGATATATTTTTTCATAAAGACAGAAAAAGGTCGCCGAAAAATTCCGACGACCGTTGTAAGGTATTAAAATTATTTTTTGAAGATCTTCGCTGTTTTCTGGAATCCGTCTGCTTCAATATTTAATATCAAAACTCTAGAAACCTGAAGCTGGCTTGTGAAATCTAAGTCTAAATTTGTTGTAGAGCCATTCATTTTCTTTTTAAACACAACTTTTCCATCAATACTATAAGCAGTTATTTCAAGATTTTTCAGTGCTTTTGAAGAATTGATCTTTACAATTCCTGAAGTAGGATTCGGAGCTACTGTCACATCATTCTCATTGACAACTTCTACCGTTCCCAAACTTCCAGAAGTTCCTAAAAACTGCTGTAAAGCAACAACTACAGTAGCAGATTTCCCTCTGTAATCTATTGTATTTCCTGTAGCATCCACATCGGTAGAGATGGTAGAGTTAGGATGCTGGATTGAGAAGAAACCAAATTTTTTGTCCGGCGTAAAAGTAAGACCGGTAGGTTCTGATCCTGCAGGCATTGATGCAAATAATCTCACGTTAGGATTTGCCTGTGTATGATCCGGACCAACGACCCAGATGTAGTTTTTACCACCATCCTGAAGTACCCAAAGGTTTCCAAGTTCATCGAAAGTAAGGTTGTCGTTTCCGTCTCCCCAAGCTTCAGTCTTTATTCCTTGAGCGGTGTTGAATGAATAGTTGGTTGATGCACCTCCTACAAAAGTTTCTACGTTGGAAAGCGTCATTCCGTTGTCTGTCATTCTGTAGACTTTATCTAATCCTTTAGCTGTAAAATAAATTTTACCATCAAGCGGGCTTATTTCAACATCTTCCACTCCATTGAACGAAGTTCCTCCCAATGACTGAGCCAAAGCAGCAGTATTATTCTGATCTGCCTGAAGTTTATTCGGAATCTGAATCCATTGTCCTGTAGTTGCAACCGGGTTTCCACCGCTTAATCCCTGATCAAGTTTTAAAACATATAAATTTCCTGACGTAAGGTTGTTCGGAGTATCCATCACATATTTATAAACCATGTGAGTTCCGCCGTCTTCACCGTAATAGGCAATAGTTCCGGCATCGTTGATCACCACGTTTTCATGGTTCATGATTCCCATTTGCCAAAGTTTATCTTTAGTTCCAGCCTGATTATGAGACATTACTTCTGCTGTTACAGGATTAATTTCTACCAACCAGCCATAATCTTTGTATCCGTCTGCATTGGTATCGTTTGAAGTAACAGATTCTTCAGCCGTAACCACAGTTCCCCAAGGTGTAATTCCACCGGAACAGTTTCTGATCGTCTGTACAAGGCTCGGTGCAGAAAAACTTACGGCTCTTGATTTTGTTAACTGCCAAAGTTTGGTTGAAGCATTATAATTAATTTCTGCCATCGTAACACCTCCCGGATTGGTTTCATGGTTTACAGAAAGATAACCATCGGTACTGCTGTTATTTTTAGCAACATAAGCTGTAAAATCATTAAGACCGCCAACTAATCCGCCGCCATCTGTATAATTATCGCCTTCTTTTAAGATTAACTGATATTTGTGCTCAGCAGGAATAATTAATTTCGGAGTCTGCGTTGTAGGAACAATTGATGTAAAGCAACTGATATGAGTTCCTGTACAATTAGAAACCGGAGGAGTAACTACCGTAGAATTTTTGATATAAGCATCCATTCTCAGATCTGAGCTCTGCATATCTCTGTTGTGAACTTCAATGGCAATTCTGTTATTTCCCTGTACAAATTTATTTTTTGGAATGATAAAAGTATTGTACGTATTTTCTGCAGCTCCGTCAATAATGGTGCTCGAAAAAGTATCGTGGGTAATTGTTCCTGAAGGCATATTGTCTCTTACCACTTCTTCACCGTTCAGATAAACAACAATCCCGTCATCTCTCATTACACCAAGCTCCATATTGCTTGAAAGATCTGCTAAATTTGCCGTAAAATCTTTAGCAAAATAAGCAGTTGCCAAACCTGAATTGATGGTTGTGGTAACCGGATCGCCGTAACCTAGAGGTCCGTTTCCTGTCGCCCACGATGAGATATTAAAATTAGCATCTTTCCATTGTGCAGCCTGAGGTTGGTTGTCGTCTTTGTACTTCCAGTCAGAACCCTGAGTAAGCACAGAGCCAATCGGCGGAGTTACAACGGTGGTTTTAAGATAGGCATCAATCGTTAAATCTGAACTTGAAGCACTTCTGTTGTGCAGTTCAATCGAAATTCTGTTGGTTCCCTGTACAAATTTGTTTTTAGGAATAGAGAAAACATTGATCGCCGTTTCTGCAGCTCCGTCAATTGTTGTACTGGAAAAAGTACTGTGAGTAACAACTCCTGAAGGCATATTGTCTCTTATCACCTCTTCACCGTTTAGGTAAACAATAATCCCGTCATCTCTTCTCACCCCAAATTCCATCATATTGGAAAGATCTGCCAAGTTTACTGTAAAATCTTTGATAAGATAAGCGGTATCTACATCAGAGATAAAAGAAGTTGTAACCGGATCGCCGTATCCTAAAGGCCCGTTCCCTACCGCCCAGCTTGAAACATCAAAATTTGAGTTTTTCCAGGTTGCAGGCAATGCAACATCTGCGTCGTTGTACTTCCATGCACTTTGCAATGCAAAAATTGTAGTCTGTGCCTGAAACACTGATGTAGTCATCAATGCCAAAGCTGCGATACTAAGTAATGTTTTTTTCACTTTTATTAAGATTTCATTTACCATGCAAAACTATTTTTTTTGCTTCGGCATTGCGTTACGCTATCTTTAATTAAACCCCGATGAATATTAAGATAAGTGAAAGTGAATGTTACGAATTTTAACTTTTCATTAAATTTAAATTTTACAAAAAATACAAGCTTTATTTTGGTAATTTCTTAGCCTTGCTGATGTCTGTTAAAGTATTCAGGAAACTGATAAGCTGCTTTTTTTCAGTTTCTGTAAGGTTGAGTTTATCTGCAGGAAGCGTCTGGTTTTTCATGGGCAAACCTAAACCTTCGCCTCCGCCTTCGTTATAAAATTCAATCACTTCTTCAAGCGTGTTAAAAGCTCCGTTGTGAAAATAAGGCTTCGTTAAGGCAATATTTCTCACGGTCATGGTTTTGAATGAGTTTTCATAGATCCATGAATTTTCTTTTTTTACATTAGAATTTATTCTTCCCCTGTCATCGTCGAGCTCCACAGGTAAATTTGAGATTGGTTTTTTAGTTACTCCTAAAACTTCAGATTCATTTTCATTAAAAAATGGCGGAACGAGTCCTGAAAAATGCGGTGCAAAATGACAGGTCGCACAATTGGCTTTGCCCATGAAGAGATTATATCCTTTTTTAGCATCATCAGAAATTTCTTTTTCGTTTCTCATAAAACGGTCAAAATCACTTTCAAAAGAATACAGAGACGCTACAAAAGAGCTTAATGCTTTAGAAAAATTCTGCTTATTGATTTTTCCATCTTTAAAAACTTTCCTGAAATCTTTTTTATACTCTTTATTGCCATTTAATTTCTGTACAATTTTTTGATAATCGGTATTAAACTCATCCTGATTGTAAATCACATGTTCTGCCTGTTGCTCAAGATAAAAGGCTCTCATATCATAAAAAAATCTTTTCGCAAAAACAGCATTATATAGAGAAGGTGAATTTCTTAAAACCGTTTTTCCTTCTACATTACTTGCAGATTTCTGTTTGAGATCGGTGTAGCCATTTTCCGGCAAATGACAGCTTGCGCAGCTCATCGTTTGATTTGAACTGAAATTTTGATCATAAAAAATCTTTTCACCCAAGTTTCTCAGCTCTTCAGAATCTTCGGAAGGTTTTAAAATGGTATAAAAATAAGGATCAAAAAAATCTGCTTTAAAAAAATCTTTATTCGAAACATTCCATCCGGAAAAGTTTTTAAGATCATCAGGATTTCCGTCCCAGCTTCCTAATTCTTCATATAAAGGCTGAACAAATTTCTTATAAAACTCTATTCTGTCGAATGATTCAAAATCTGTATTTTTCTCGAGATAAGCAATTGCATTATGAATAATAAAATCAGCTTTTTCCGTTTTAAAATTTTTAAAATAAGCCTCGTCATTGATGTAATTTCTCATTCCCTTTAAAGCATGAGCAGCTTCCTCAGAAATATTGAGCGAACCCGGAGTATCAAAACCGGTCACACCCAAACTGTAAATTCTGATAAGCTCAATTCGCAAAGGCAACGTCTTATTATTTCCCGAGCTTAATCCGTTATTCAAAGTGCTTAAGTAAAAGTTTGCGTAACTGTTATACAAAAAATTGGTAATTGCACTTATTTCTTCTTTTTGTTCACCGGCTTCGTCCGAAAAAATAAGTTCATCTAAAACCTGCAAACCTTCGGGAGGCAAAGTATAAGCGGAAGTTCCGGCTGCTTCTATATGAAAAAGCGGCGCTGCATTAAGGTGTGTTTTGGTAAATTCAGGATAATAAAAGGCTACAAAAAACTCTATTTCTTTAAAAGAATTTCTTGTATTTCTTAAAGTTTGCCGTAGTTTTTCTAAGGAAATTTTTTCTTGAGAATAAAGCTCAACATCATTTTTCAGGTATTCTAACTCTATTTTAAAATCTCGTAAACCTATGTTTATAAATTTATTGTCATTTTTTACACCCTGATCAACAGCGTTAAAAGACATCACAGAAAAAATGAAAGCACATGGAATAAGCAGTAAAAGGAAATATCTCACAGTTTTAATCGCAAAAGTAGGCTGATCAGATTACAGGAATTTTACGAATAAATTAAATAATGTTTACGATTTTCCTACGATCAAATCTGCATTTCGGTTTTTGCAATCACAGTCATTAATTTTATTAAACTTAAAAAAAATTATGAGTTTGTAATGAGAAACCGTGTTAAGGTTTAAAACCTTGACACGGTTGAGCTTGTTTTGCTGATTAAACAGATTTATTTCTATATTTTTAATATAAGTCTTTAAAATCATTCATTATAAATCCACATCAATAAAGGTTTTTCAGAACTTTGAATAATCGGATCCAATTCCTTCATCGCATTATTGGAAATTGTAGGGCAACCCCATCCTTCAGGAGAACCATTTGGATAAACTTCTTCATCACTCATCAGTTCCCAAGAGTGAAAAACGATGAATCTTTTCAGCGCATTATTGTTAGAATTTTCGAGACCGTGCATTAAATATTTTACATTAATTCCCCAATCGCTTCGTCCCCGTTCTCCCAACTGATATTTTCCCAAAGCTGAAAGATGACTTCCGTCTTCATTACTAAATTCGGGATTATCTTTTGAGTCATCGCTGCTCCAGCTATTTCTGCCGCAACCGTGACCCGCCAAATATTGATGAGTAATTTTCTTTTCTTTAAAATTCCAGATTATAAAACGATTCACCCCGGAATGAAGGCTCATATCAATTAAAATACAGAAATCGGTATTCATCTTTTTACTTTTGCAAAATGCAAGAGCTTCTTCTGCCTTCTTTTTTGTTTTAATTAAATCCAATTCAGGTTTTTGGTTCTCAACAATCTTTCTGTTTTCAGAGAGAGCGTTGCCAGAAAAATTTTTCGTTTCATTTTTACATGACGAAAGCATAATAACCAGGAAAATTAATTGAAAAAATTTCACCTAAATTTATTTATAATGAAGAAAAATGCCGTAATCTGAAGGCGTCCACCACGCAGCTTTTTGTCCGGCAGCTTTCAGTGCATCATTTGCCCAGGTGTTGCAGGTATTGAGGAAACTGTATCTTCCTTTTGCGTCATAAAAAGCATCATTATCATCATAAACAGCATTGGTAGGAATAAGAATGTAGTTTCCATTGGGATCTTTGTCGAATTTAGCATCGATAAATTTCACCAGTTCGTTATACTGACTTTTGCTAATCATGATCATTTTGCAATCATTAGCAACCGTCATTTTAGAGTAATACGAGCAATGCATTGCCGACTCGCTCATCCAAAATGCAGCTTTCACAGCCGTAGAAAACTTCAGATCTGCCCATGTTGGTGTATCAAGGTAAAAACCTTTGTCGCCCCACCCGATTCCTACATAATTGTAATCTGTTCTTTTAGATTTTGTATTGGCAAACGGAATTTTTGCGCTCCAATCGTGCAATTCGTTTTTCACGGGCATTACAATATCGGTATGAACGCCGTTTGTATAAATATAAATCGGGATTTCTTTTTGCTCGCCATCATCTTTTGCAGAAACCTCAATAAAAGGTAACAGATAACCAAGAATAGCGTACAAAACAATGATTCCGAGGATGATACCGAAAGTTTTCAGTGCATAGATCAGTATAGTTTTCACACTCATGTTTTCAAATATTGATATTTAATAAAATTTAATCTTATTTTTTTCTAAAAGTATTTATTTTAATTCAAAAATTAACTATATTTAGATATCAAACATTCACAAATATGCTTAAAAACACGAAATCTCAAAAAAGATTTAAAGTAAGAGTAAAAATTGCTCCAAAAAGAATACAAAAAAAACGTTGATTTTCTTAAAGACATTCTCTTTTTGAAAGTCAATTTTTCTTTTGCAGGAAAGGCTTTTTTAAGTTTTACAAATTGAAAATCTTTTATTTCTTTAAAACCAATGTTTTAAGGAATGATACAATAACCTCATAGTTTTTGGAGAGTAAAATTTCCGAACAGGTTTTTTCACCTTTAGATTTTAATGTAATTTCTCCGAAGACTGATTCAAAAACTCAATATTTCTTTTTAAACCGGCAAATTTTGTGCGTTTCACAGGCGATTTCCGGAATATTTCTGAGAATATTTCCTGAGTTAATTCTTTCCATTCTCCTTTTTTGAAATTTTTCAAAGCTTCATTGGGTTTAAATTTAGCCTGAAGATTTGGCGCAGAAAAACGGTTCCACGGACAAACATCCTGACAAATATCGCAGCCAAACATCCAGTCTTCCATTCTATCTTTAAAATAATCCGGAATTTCGGTTTTCAGCTCGATCGTTGCATACGAAATACATTTGCTTCCGTCAACAATTTTCTCAGAAACAATTGCATCGGTGGGACAAGCGTCGATACATTTTCTGCAGCTTCCGCAATGATCTGTCGTCTCGTTATCAGAAATTAAATCTAAATCGCAAATAATTTCCGCTAAAAAATAGAACGAACCGCTTTGTTTCGTAATTAAATTAGCATTTTTTCCAACCCAGCCAATCCCTGATTTTTTTGCCCAGCTTCGTTCCAAAACCGGCGCAGAATCTACAAAAACACGGAAGCCAAAATCTCCGATTTCCTGCTGTAATTCTGAAATCATGTCCCGAAGAATTTCTTTTACCACTTCATGATAATCTTCTGCATAAGCATATTTTGAAATTTTAAAATTCTCTAATGTTGAAATTTTTTCTTCAGGAAAATAGTTGTAGGAAAGCGAAATTACCGATTTAGAACCCTCTACCAAAAGTCTTGGATCTAGTCTTTTATCGAAATGATTTTCCATGTATTTCATCTCACCATGAAAATTATTTTTGAGCCAATTTTCAAGGTGATGAGCATCTTCTTCCAGAAAATCTGCTTTTGAAATTCCACAATTCTGAAATCCAAAACTTTTAGCTTTAGACTTAATTAATTGTGAATATTTTTCGGCATTTGAATTCATAGATTTCGCATTGCAAAACTAAGATTATTTTATAAATTTGTTGGAGTTTGGATGCGTGAAAATACTTTCCTTCATCTAATCTGTAATTTTAACTCAAAAAAATTTAAACATTATGTCATTAGCAGATGTATTACAATCAGGAAACTATGCATTAATCGACGTTCGTGAGCCAATGGAACTGGAAATGGACGGAAATATAGAAGGAGCAACCAACATTCCTTTAGGAGAAGTTGAAGACAGAAAAGAAGAAATCTTATCGATCGAAAAGCCTGTTGTTTTGTTCTGCAGAAGCGGAAACAGAAGTGGAAAAGCTTTAGAATATCTGAACTCTCAAGGCTTAAAAGAAGGCTACAACGGCGGAGGCTGGGCTGATCTGAAAGCAAGCTTATAACAAAATAGAAGGAACTTTTTTAAGTTCCTTTTTTATTTAATTAAAATTTTCCACGTGATTTTAAAAAACAGATTTGAAACGCTTTGTCTGAAATTTACTTCAGATCATAATTTAATTGAAAAATTTTGGCTTGAAATTGAGAAGAAATACTCAGAAAAAAGCAGGTATTATCATAATCTTCAACATTTAGAAGCTCTATTTAAAGAAGTTGAACAAGTAAAAGAAATGATCAAAAACTTCGATACGATTTCATTTTCTATTTTTTATCACGATGTAATTTATGATGCGACATCAAAATTAAATGAAGAAAAAAGTGCAGATCTGGCAAAAGAAAGACTTGAGCTTTTAGGTTTAAATAATGAAATTATACAGCAGGTTTACGAACAGATTTTAGCTACAAAATCTCATCAAAAATCTGAGAATGAAGACTGTAATTTTCTTTTGGATGCAGATTTGTCAGTTCTCGGAAAAAGCTATGAAGCTTATTCAGAATATACAAAACAGATCAGAAAAGAATACTCAATCTATCCCGATTTTCTTTATAAGACGGGAAGAAAAAAAGTTTTAAAGCATTTTTTGGAGCTGGAAAGTATTTTTAAAACTGAATATTTTAAAAATAAATATGAAACCCAAGCAAGGGAAAATATAGAATTTGAATTGAAAAATTTATAGATTTTGGCTAAAGCCTTTTTCTCATTTAAAAATTAAGCGGGCTAAAGCCCGCTTCTATTGATATTATTGAAAGTATATATTAGTAGCGTTTTTTTACCACCCCGTCAAAAATTTCTCCGAAATTTTAGCCACCCTTCCAGAGGAGGGGAATTTAGCAAATCAATGTATGAGAGAATTTATAAAATCTATGGATTTATTCAGAACGATTTCCGGAGATTCTTTGTGTGGCGTATGTCCGATATTGGGAATGATGAATTTCTCTGCTCTTCCTGTAACTTGCGAAACAGTTTTTTCAACCTGGTCTAAAGTTCCGTATTCATCGGCTTCACCTTGAATAAATAATAGTGGACTGGTAATACTTTTTAATAAATATTCAATATTCCAGATTCTGAATTTTTCGCTGAGCCAGATTTCTGTCCAAGCTTTAACGATTATTTCAACTTTATCGCCGTGATATTTTTCCAGACGTTGAGGGAGGTTTGTAGTTTTGTAAGCATTTAACGCTTCTTCCACACCTTTCACCGTAATATCTTCCACAAATATATGTCCGGCTTCACAAATTACGGCTTTTACTTTTTCAGGATATTTTGCTGCTGCAATTAAAGCAATCGTTCCGCCATCGCTGTGCCCGAAAAGAATGGSATCGTTAATATTTAATTCTGAAAGTAAATCATTTAATACATCAGCTTCCAGTTCCATGTAATCATTTTCTCTTTCATGGGTAATCATCGGAAAAGACTTTCCGTAACCTAAACGGTCGTAAATTAAAACATTACATTGGGCGGCTTCAGCCAATTTTTCAGGAAAATCTCTCCAAAGCTGAACCGAAGCTAAAGAATCATGCAGAAAAACAATTGTCGGTTTATTTTTAAATGAATTATTAAATTTTACAAATAAATTTTTCCCTTTTACATCAATTACCTCTTCAGTCATTATTTATAAGCTGGGATTTTTTGTCTCGTTAAATTCTTTTAAAAGGTTGGCAAAAACAGTTTCCACAGGAAGTACTTCGTCAATCAAAGCTGAAACCTGCCCGATTTCCAGTTCTCCTTCTTCCATATCACCTTCAAACATTCCTTTTTTTGCTCTCGCTCTGCCCAAAGAAGCAACCAGAGCTTCTGCATTTCTTCCAACGTTATAGATTTCTTCCAGCTCGTTGAAGAATTTGTTTTTAACCATTCTTACCGGTGCTAATTCTTTTAGAGTAAGATGAGTATCTCCTTCATTCAGTTCAGTAATTTTCTTTTTCCAGTTTTCGTGGGCGCTCGCTTCATGTGTGGCTGCAAAACGGCTCCCGATCTGAACTCCGTCTGCGCCTAAGAGCATTGCGGCTTTCATTTGAGAGCCCAAAGCAATTCCACCTGCAGCAATTAATGGTTTAGAAATATGTTTTTTAACATTTGGAATTAAGCAAAAAGTAGTCGTTTCATCTCTTCCGTTGTGACCTCCAGCTTCAAAACCTTCAGCAACAATTGCATCCACTCCTGCATCTTCACATTTAACTGCAAATTTGGTTGAAGAAACAACATGCACTACTTTTAAGCCTTCTTTCTGAAGCGTTTCTGTATATGTTTTGGGATTTCCGGCGGAAGTAAAAACAATCTTTACACCTTCTTCTAAAATGATCTGAATAACTTCATCTAAATTCGGGTACAGCATTGGAACATTTACTCCAAAAGGTTTATCAGTCGCAAGCTTACATTTCTGAATATTTTCTCTTAAAATATCGGGATACATACTTCCTGCGCCGATAATTCCCAAACCGCCGCAATTGGAAACCGCTGAAGCAAGCCTCCATCCGGAATGCCAAATCATCCCTGCCTGAATAATGGGATATTGAATATTAAAAAGTTCTGTGATTCTGTTTTTATTTTCGTTCATTTGATGAAGCTTTTTAGCGGAGTTGAAATCTATAAAATTACTCATAAGGTAAAAATACTAAAAACGTAGATTCTATGATACATCTGAGATCTATTTTCATAAAAAAACCTCCAGAAAATTCTGAAGGTTGATGTTTTATTTTTTAAGAGATTCTTTTTTCCAGTTCCCTTTAAAATCACAGGTGTCGTAT
>NZ_JBFRGA010000039.1:0-15579 GCF_052115105.1 Chryseobacterium sp. 2TAF14 | reverse complement strand
GATGGGTTTAATGTGAAAGGAATTACCTTATAGATCTGCTTTAAAAGCGAGAATAAATTGCTCCATTTTTTCACAAAAAATCGATTGACAGAAGTAAAAAGTTTTAAAAATAAAGAAACAGAATTTATAGGAAATAATGGAAAATTTACCAACGGATAATTAGAAATCGTTCTTCCGGAATCGTCTTTTATTTTGATTGCAAAACCGTATGCAGGAATGTCTCTTTTGTTTTTATTAATTTTCAGATGTGCATTAGACAATCTTGCCGTAATTTCATATTTCTCACTGTCGAAAACAGACTTCAGATCTTCCGGAATATCTTTGCTGATAATAAATTCGCCCTTCAACACAGCGTATGTTTTCGCATGGGCATTTCTTGTCGCATAATTCACATCACTTATTGTGGAGGAATATTCCACAAAATCGGCAATGCTCTTTTTTGTTTCTTCCAGAAGTTGTTTTTCTTCATAGGTTAGCTTTTCAAAGTTCTTATTATATCTTAGAGGATTTGGCATATAGTTTTTAAAACTCAATGATAGTGCCAAGTTTTTTAATTTACGTTACGAGAATATTAAGCATTTTTTAATGTTTTTTGTGCTGTAAAGAGAAGCGATACAGCGTGAAACTTATCTTTGAGTAATATTATTAATTTAAATTATCAATTATCATTTATGCATAAACCCTATCTTTGTAAAAAAAATCATGGGAGTAGCAGATTTGTTATTTAAGAAAAAAAAGGAACTGGCTGAAAAAAACCTGAAAGACGGTCAGGAATATATGGCTGAATACGGTAAAAGAGAAAGTGTAGTGCAATTACCAAGCGGATTGCACTACGAAATCATTACCGAAGGTTATGGCCCGAAACCGGGTCCTAAATCTACAGTAAAATGCCATTACCACGGAACAACAATTGCCGGAAAAGTTTTCGACAGTTCTGTAAAAAGAGGAACTCCGGCTTCATTTCCTCTGAATAAAGTGATTAAAGGATGGACGGAAGCTCTTCAGTTAATGCCTGTTGGAAGCAAATGGAAACTGATCATTCCTCCACATTTAGCGTATGGAGATCAGCAGGTCAGTAAAGAAATCGGACCCAATTCTACATTGGTATTTCAGGTAGAACTGTTGGAGATCAAATAATCTGATTCGTAAAATAAATTAAATCCATCTGCTTTCCAGATGGATTTTTTTTGTCATGTTGAATTGAAGGCTTTTGATTTTTTATTTTAATTTAAAGCTAAAATAGTTTTAAAATTTAAGACCAAATTTAAATGTAATTTATTTTATTACAATTAAAATATTTGTAACTTTGCAGAGCAATTATGAACAATACCAGATTTGCTACGGCAATACATATTATGACATTGTTGTCAAAATTTCCTCAGGAGTGGCTTACTTCTGACTGGCTTGCCGGAAGTATTAATTTAAATCCTGTTATTATTCGTAAAGAAATCGGAGTTTTAAAAGAAGCCGGATTAATTATCAGCAGAAAAGGGAAAGAAGGAGGCAGTCAGCTATCCAAAAATGCTTCAGAAATCAGTATCTCTGAAATTTATTCAGCAGTAAAAAACTCTGAAGTTTTAGGCAAAAAAAATAATAATCCTAATCCTGCTTGTCCTGTTGGTAAAAATATCAACATTCATTTAGGCCAGCTTTTCACGGAAACAGATCTTTTGGTTTGTCAGTTTTTAGGAGATAAAACTTTAAAAGAATTTACCAAACATTTTAAATAAAAAATTTTTTATCTCAAAATGTAACAATATTTATTACAATTAATTATTAAAATAATTTCAAATGAAACCGAAAGGTTCGTGAATTTCTATAAAAATAAATAAAAAAAGTATGAACAAAAAAGTAGCGGTAATCGGGGCAACCGGTTTTGTGGGAACACAAGTAGTAAAAGAACTTGAAAACAGAGGCTTTGAAGTAAAAGCAATCGTAAGAGATGCATCTAAAGTAAATGAAACCGAACATGTAAAAGCACAAAGCGTTGATGTAAATAATGTAGACGATTTAGCAGAAGCTTTAAAAGGGAATGATGCGGTGATCAATACATTCAATGCAGGATGGACAAACCCAAATCTTTATGATGATTTCTTAAACGGTTCAATCAATATTGAAAAAGCAGTTGAAAAATCAGGCGTAAAAAGATTTATTACCGTTGGCGGAGCCGGAAGTTTATACATCGACGGAAATCAATTGGTTGACGGACCGGATTTTCCTGCCGATATTAAACCCGGAGCAACAGCTGCAAGAGATTATCTCAACAAAATCAAAGAAAATAAAACCTTAGACTGGACTTTCTTCAGCCCCGCAATCGAAATGCATCAGGGAACTGCCGGAATTAGAACCGGAAAATACAGAACGGCTCTTGAAAATCCTGTATTTAATGAAGAGGGTAGAAGTATTCTTTCTGTAGAAGATGTTGCCGTTGTTCTGGTTGACGAATTAGAACAAAATAATCACATCCGTGAACGTTTTACTGCAGCTTATTAATCGTTTTTATGAGTCCCGAAGGGACGATTTAATAAAGCATCGGATAAAATCCGATGTAATAAAATACGTACATTGAATAAAATTAATCAATAATTCGATTATCAAAACAGTTTCGGCGGCACCAAAGGTGCCGCCGAAAATTTTTATACAAATAAATTATTTTACAAACTCATAAACAGCTTCGGGTTTACCGGAGCATTGTTTTTATGCACTTCATAATGCAGATGCGGTCCTGTAGAACGCCCGGAGTTTCCGGATTTTGCGATCACTTGTCCCACCTTTACTTTATCATTGGTTTTTGCAACCAATTGCGAAAGGTGTCCGTAAAGTGTTGCCAATCCGTTTCCGTGAGATACAATGACGCAGTTTCCATAACCGCCTTTTTGCCCTGCGAAAATTACTTTTCCGGCTGCCGTAGCTACAACATCAGATCCGAAAGGAACGGCAATATCCAAACCTTTGTGAAACTGCATTTGATCGGCTTCTGCAGGAGCATTATTCTTTTCTGTTGGAGTTTTAGATACCGCAACATTTTTAGCGGTAGAATTTGTTGGAGTAGGAGAAGCTGTGCTTGCTGTTTTTGGTGTCACCATCACCTTTACTTCTCTCTTATTTCCGTAACTGTCGGTTATTTCTATGATTTTTTCTACCGGTTCAGCTTTTACCTCAGGTTTTGAAACCACGGCTGCAACAGATACGGTTGGTTTTACAGATGCATAAACCGTTTTGAACGGAATCGGATTTTTTCTGATTCCGAAATTGGATGAAATATAGCCTTCAGTAGGCATTCCCAAAGGAACCTGCATCAGTTTTTGCTGCAGATCCATTAGATATTGGCTGTATCTGTTTGATTGCTTTGCCAGATAAACTGAGTTTGAAATACTGTCATTATCAAGCACCATCAGTTTTTCGTTCTTAATATCTTTTGATTTTAGAAAAGAATTCAGTTGAGAAACGGTTTGATCTACAAGACTAAGATCGGTTTTCATTTTCAGATAATCTACGCTGTCTTTTTCTGTATTTATTTTCACCAAATTTACTTCATAGTTTTTGTCATCTTTCTCCGAAAACAATTTGGCAATGAAAATACTTTGTGCAAAAACGACCAGTGAAAGTCCTCCGATAAGAACTGTTACTTTCTTTTTGCTGCCTAAAAATTTCTTCATTTTTCTTTCTCTTAGAATTTAAAAAAGGTTTTAAGGGTGCAAATTTAGGTAAAAATAAACTTTCAGCATTATTCTTAACAAAAATTTAGAAAATATTGTAATAAACGTATTTTTAGATATTTAATTGTGTGAGAATGTTAAATTTTGAAAAATCATGATATATTTGGTGGCACAATTTCTGATATTTCTTGGTTTTAATATATTTGCAGTTCACATTTCAATTATGGCGAAAAAGAAAACCAACTCAGAATCTACTTCTAAAAAAAACAAAACTGACGTTGCAGTTGGCGTTGTGGGCAGCGGAAGTTTTGCAACGGCAATTGTAAAAATGCTTGTTGAAAATTGCAAAACCGTGCATTGGTGTGTAAGAAATGAGTTTGTAAAAGGAGCAATCGAACTGCGCGGTCACAACCCGACTTATCTTACGGCAGTTAATTTCAATCTTAAAAATTTAAAATTAACGACAGATGTCAACGAGCTGGTTACCGCTTGTGATGTCGTTGTCTTAGCAACTCCATCTATTTATCTTTCAGATACTTTAGATAAAATGACGTGTGAGTATAAAGACAAGATTTTTGTTTCGGCAATTAAAGGGATTATTCCTAAAGTGAATGATGTTGTTGCACATTATCTGAAAGAAGAATTTCAGATTGGCTTCAGAAATCAGGCAGTCATAGCAGGACCGTGTCACGCTGAAGAAGTTGCCATGGAAAGACTTTCTTATCTTACGGTGGCAACTGTTGAAGACGAAATCTCTGAAAAATTGGTTACTATTTTCAATTCAGATTTTATAAAAGTAAATTCCAGCAAAGATATTTTAGGAAACGAATACAGTGCGATTCTTAAAAATATTTTCGCAATCGGAGCAGGGATTGCAAGCGGTTTGGGTTATGGTGATAACTTTACGGCTGTTTTTGTATCAAATGCGATCAGAGAAATGGAAACTTTCCTTGAAGCGATTTATGAGGCGCCGAGAGACGTTAACGAAAGTGCTTATTTGGGAGATTTGCTCGTTACGGCGTATTCATTATTTTCAAGAAACAGAAATTTAGGAAATCTTATCGGGAAAGGATATACGGTGAAATCTGCAATTCAGTCGATGAACATGGTTGCAGAAGGTTATTATGCAGCAGATTCTATTTACAAAACTGCAAAACAGAAAAAGCTTGAATTACCAATTATTGATACCGTTTATGCAATTTTGTATGAAGGTAAAAATGCTGAAAAACAATTTAAAAAACTAACTGCAAAATTAAACTAGAATAAATTTCATTTAAAATAATTAAAGAACATCAGTGAATTTTTGCTGATGTTTTTTTATGAAATTTAAAATAAATTTTAAGCAGACTTTTTCCTAATTTAATCTGCTAAATCTGTACAATCAACGAGAATTAAATGTGATTTAAACAGTTAAATCATATTTTAATCTAAAACTTTTCCCGAAATTCGTAGTAAAATTCACCAAATGCCACATACAATTACCAACAGAACGCCTAAACCAAAATATGATGTAGTGCTTATTGGAGGCGGAATTATGAGCGCTACTTTAGCCACTTTACTTCACGAATTTGATCCGAATTTAAACATTGCTATTTTTGAAAGACTCGGAAGATTTGCCAAAGAAAGCACCGCTGCATGGAACAATGCGGGAACAGGTCATTCAGCGTTTTGTGAGTTAAATTATACCCCCGAAAAAGAAGACGGAAGCATCGATATTTCGAAGGCTGAAAAAATTGCAGAACAGTTTGAGATTTCAAAGCAGTTCTGGTCTTATTTAATTGAAAAAAAATATATTCAGAATCCGCAGGAATTTATCAATTCTTGTGCGCATATGAGCTTGGTTTTTGGTGAAAAAGACGCAGAATATCTTCGCAAAAGACACGAAGCCATGAAAAACTCACCCTTGTTCTCAGAAATGGAGTTTTCTACCGATCACGATACATTAAGAGAATGGATTCCTTTGGTAATGAGCAAAAGAAATCAGTCGGAAGTTTTAGCTGCTACAAAAATGGATCTCGGAACTGATGTAAATTTCGGAAGCCTGACCAGAAAAATGGGGCGCCATCTTTTGGAAGATTCTCATGTAGAAGTTTTCCTGTATCACGAGGTAAAAGATATCGATCCAAGAGAAGACGGAAAATGGGAAATGAAAGTAAAAGACCGTATCAATAACCATCAACAAGAGGTTGTTGCAGACTTTGTATTTATCGGCGCGGGAGGCTATGCATTGCCGTTACTCGACAGTTCAGATATCAAAGAAAGTGAAGGTTACGGTGGTTTCCCGGTTTCAGGGCAATGGTTGGTTACGCATAATCAGGAATTGGTAGAAAAACATCATGCAAAAGTTTATACTCAGGCTACAGTTGATGCACCGCCAATGTCTGTTCCGCATTTGGATTTAAGAATTATCGATGGTAAAAAAGCTTTACTTTTTGGGCCTTTTGCTGGATTTTCCACCAAATTTTTGAAAGAAGGAAGCTATCTTGATCTGCCTGAAAGTGTTAACACCAAAAATCTCCGCTCGTTATTCGGAGCTTGGTGGCATAATATTCCTTTAACCAGATATCTGATTCAGCAGGTTGCAATGACGAAAGCCCAGAGAATACAACATTTGAGAGAGTTTGTAAAAGATGCAAAAGAAGAAGACTGGGAACTGAAAGTTGCAGGACAGCGTGTTCAGATCATAAAAAAAGATGATAAATTAGGTGGGAAATTAGAATTTGGAACTGAGGTTGTTGTAAATGAAAAAGGAACGATTGCCTCGCTTTTAGGTGCTTCTCCGGGAGCTTCAACAGCAGTTTATGCGATGCTGAATGTTCTGGAAAAATGCTTCCCTGAAAAGCTTCACGGCGAATGGAAAGACAAATTGCTGGAAATGATTCCTTCATACGGACAAAATTTATCCGAAAATCCTGAACTTGCAAAAAATATCAGAGCTTACAGCAAAGAAAAACTACAGCTCAAACATTAAATATAAGTGATAAGTAATGGGTAATAAGTAATTTTGCAGTTTCACATTACTCATTACCTATTACTCATTACTCATAAAAAAAGATGGAAGTTATATCAAAACCGGTTATTGCAAAGGAAATCCTTGAAGCTCTTCAGCCAAAAGTTGAAGAAGAAAAACAGGTAATTGTACACTGCTGTTTTCCTGCGTCACCATTTTTCGGAAATCTGATCAGAATCTGGAATACAACTTTCCTTATAGATAACAGCTCCAGTCATAAAAGTAAACTGATTCACGCTGAAAATATTACGATTTATCCTAACTGGACGATGGTTCCGTTTATGAAAGATTTCTGGTTTACATTGGTGTTTTCAGGTTTGCCAAAAGATTGTAAAAGCTTTGATTTTAAAGAAGAAATTCCTGAAGAAGGCGGTTTTTTTGTGAAATCAATCAAAAGAAATTCATCAGATATTTACAGGATCAAAATTTCTGAATAATCATCTCTGTCATTCTGAATGAAAGAAAATGTAATGAAGAACTTCTCACCACTAAAATTAAAACGAAAATGAAGAAAATAATATTGTTTTTATTTGCTGTTCTACCTTTTTTTGTGTTTTCGCAGAAAAAAAAGCTGTCAAACATTAAGAAACACGGAGTGAAAACCGATCTTCGTATAACTTCAGATCCTGTAAAGTTTGAAATCGAAAAATTTCAAAAAGATTTAAATAAAGAATATTTAAACCCAAAAGAAACTCCTTTGCGCGGTGATAATTTTAAAAACTTTAAAGCGCATCCTTTCTTTCCAATCGATTTGAAATACCGTGTAACAGCTGATTTTGTTAAGAATGAAAACCCGAAACCTTTTGATCTTCCAACCTCATCAGGAAAATCAAAATCGTATCAGGAATACGGAAAAGCCACTTTTACATTAAACGGAAAATCTTATACTTTAACGATTTACCAGAGTTTAGATTTAATGAAAACAGCAAAGTATAAAGACCATCTTTTCTTGCCTTTCCGTGATGAAACCAACCAGAAAGAAACCTACGGCGGCGGAAAATATATGGATCTGAAAATCCCTGAAGGTAATAAGATTGTGTTAGATTTTAACCAGTCTTATCAGCCTTTCTGTGCTTATAATGCTTATGATTACAGCTGTCCGATTGTTCCCGAAGAAAATAAGCTTCCGACAGAAATAAGAGCGGGAGTAATGTATGACGATATTTATCATCACTAAATTATGGTTGAATTACAGTTTTTTACACCGAAAGATTTATCTGAATTAAATTACGAGCTGGATGAAATTCAGGCGCAGTTTTCAGCTTTGCCGAAACAGGCTTTGGAAAGAATTGAAGCAAGAAACCTGAATGAAGATTTTTTTGCTTATCCGATCACTGTTTTTTATGATGAAAAAATTGCAGGCTTTTGTGTTTTAGATTTCGGAAATGATAAGTTTGAATTGACAGATAATCAGGATTCTGTTTTACTGCGATCATTATCTGTGAATCCCGAATTTCAGGGAAAAGGAATCGGTAAATCTATTATGGTTGTACTGGATGATTTTATTAAAGAACATTTTAAAGACTGCAATGAAGTTGTATTGTCTGTCAATGAAAGAAATAATTTTGCTTTTCAAATTTATTTAAAAGTGGGTTACATTTATAACGGTAAAAAAATAAATGGAAGAAGCGGACCTCAGTTGGTGATGTCTAAAATTTTAGATTAATTTAAAAAATCAAAAATCAGTTTGGCGTGATCCTTTCAATTGGTTTTAAATATCACTAAAATCAAAATATGGAAGTTTCATTAAGAAATCAGATAGCCATTATTACAGGTGCATCCAGCGGAATAGGAACCGGAATCGCAAAATCTCTTGCTTCGGCCGGAGCAGCCGTAATCATCAATCATTCATCTGAAAAATCTAGCGAAGAAGCCCAAAAAGTTTTAGACGAAATAGAAAAAAACGGCGGAAACGGGATGGTTTATCAATGTGATGTTTCTAAAGAAGATGAGGTTGTGAAAATGTTTGAAGATGTAATTTCTACGTACGGAACGATTGATATTTTAATTAACAATGCAGGAATCCAGAAGGATGCCAAGTTTATTGATATGACGGTTGAAGAATGGGATACTTTAATGGGTGTCAATCTTCGGGGACAGTTTTTATGTTCCAGAGAAGCCATCAAAGAATTTCTTCGCCGCGGAATAGATAAAACCCGTTCTGTAGCCTGCGGAAAAATCATTCATATCAGTTCGGTTCACGAGATTATTCCTTGGGCTGGTCATGCGAATTACGCAGCAAGCAAAGGCGCGATAAAAATGTTGATGCAGACTTTGGCTCAGGAACACGGTGCAGATAAAATCCGGGTGAATTCTATTTGTCCGGGAGCAATTCAGACGCCGATTAATAAAGATGCGTGGGAAACTCCGGAAGCGATGAATGAGTTAATGAAACTAATTCCGTACAACAGAATCGGGCAGCCCGAAGATGTGGGGAATCTGGCTGCTTTTCTGGCGAGTGACTTGGCTGATTATATTTCGGGAACGAGCATTTTTATCGATGGCGGAATGACCAGTCTGGAAAGTTTTTCAAACGGCGGATAATTTATTCAAAAATCTGCTGGATGATCTCAAGCGAATTTGGTGTTTTAAAATCTGTAATGTGATAATGGTAATAAACCAGCAAACTGTCTAAAAAGTTTTTCCTTAAAGCTTGCGGAATTTTTATTTCATAAGGATTTTCTGAAGATAAAATTAATTTCCACAACAAAGAATTTTGATTATCGAAAAAATGGTGCGTTCCGAGATTGGAAAAAGTTCCAGTTTCGGGATCAAGAAAATTCCCGTCACTTAAAAGCGGTGCAACTCCTTGTATTTTTAGAATTTTAATTAAAAAAACGAGATGTGAGCGATAGTTTTGTTGATTAAGCTGCGCAATAAATTCATTAATTGAGCTAAAAATCAGTTCATTTTTATGCTCATTCCTTAAAATCTGATTCAAAAAATCGGCAATAAAAAAGATAACCGTATTGGCTTTGATGTCGGTGTAAACATCATTTACTTCTGTTGTTTCAAACTTTGAGACGGTCTGAATCCCGGAGTTTTTTCCTGCATTAACAGAAAAATTGAGTTTATTTAATGGAAGTAAAAATGCCTTTTTTTTATTTTTCTTACTGTAAATTCCCTTAAGAAAGTAGGTCTGAAAGCCGTCTTCTTCAGTAAAACAGTGGAGAATCGCATCGTTTTCGCCATATTTTATGTAAGAAAGTAAGAATCCGTTTTGTGAAATCATTAATTAACTACTGCTATTTTGGCTGTAGCTTTATCTGAACCGTCTTCGTTGGTCATCAAAACAAAATAAATTCCTGAAGCCACTCTTTTACCTTTCTGATTATTAAGATTCCACTCGTAATATCCTGTTCTTGCAACTGCAGAATGCACAAGATTTCCTGCTGCATCGGTAATTCTGATGTTTGTTTTTTCGGCCAGACCTTTGATGGTTACATTACCTTTAAACTGAGAATAAACTACAGGATTAGGATAAACCAAAACATTTCCAAAGTTGGAAGTTACATCTGCAACATCACCCTGATAAGTAACGATTCCGTCAAAAGTTACAAAATACACTTTACCGGTTTTTTTATCAATTTTAATATCTGTAATCGTATTTGTTGGAAGTGGGGAATTGTATTTTGTAAAATGTTTAATGGTTTGCTCACCTGAAGCAGATAAATAGTAAACACCGCCATCTTCTACAGATACCCATTTTTGGTTTCCGCCATCTACTTCAATATGTAAAATGGTAGCATCTCTGAAAAGTTCCTCTGCTAACCCTCCTTGTTCGATAACAATAGGTTCAAATTGCGGATTGTTTTTCACTTCAGCTGCTGCATTGGGTAAAATTCTTATTCCTCCTTCAGTACCGATCCATGCATCTCCGGATTTGTCCATTGCAAAAGAGATTGTATTTGCCGGAAAGCCGTTTGATTGATCAAAATAATATTGCGTATCATCAGAGAAACTTGCTGTTTTTTTTGTATCATAAACCAAGAAATTAACTGTTCTTGGTATAGGGATCCACAATAGATCATTACTGAAAACAGGATATTGAATTCCCTGACTTACATTTAAATCTTTTAATAGAAAATTGTCTGTTGCTCTGTCATAAAAAGCTAAAGATGACTGAGTTGCCATTTGTGAGAAAGCAACCGTTGCAAAAATATTATTTTGATCATCAGAAGTAAAGCCAACGGGACGGTTGGTATATCCATCCGGTGCTCCTAAGTCATAGCGTTTTACAAAATCAAAATCTTTAGAATTTGTATTATATTTCATTTTGTAAATACCATGACCTCCCCATGGACTGGTAAAATAATTTGTAAAGAAAACTTCTGAGGTATCTGCAGGATCTGCAAAAGCATCTACAACATTGAAATTTGTTGTGCTTCCCACAAAAAAAGAAGGATAAACCCATTCAGTTCCTGTAAAATAATAAAAACCTGGGTTTTTGGGATTAAGTTGAGATTCGTTGTATCCGCTTGCTCTGATTCCTGTTGAAACTAAAAGCTGATTGTCATTAAATAATCGTATTTTATAAGAATCATTAAAATAAGGACCATCTGGTTTGTATGAAACATTATCATCTGTTTTAATTCCGGATACTATTGTTCCTCCATAAACTTTAGAACCAATTGTGGTTGCGGTATTGCAGGCTTCTCCTACACTTGAGCTTCCTCCGAAATTTCCATTCGTGTTATAGGTATAAATTCTACTGCCGTCCGTAATGATAATATCGTTTGCATTGACAACGATATCATTAACGTTTCCAAAAGTTTGAGCAAGAGGAGTAAATGTTCCGCTGTTATAAATGTAGGTGGTCGTTGCAGATGAAAAAGCTAAAACAGATTCTGAATCAATATCTGTGAAATTTCCTGGCATTTCTGTTGCCCAAGTTGTAAAAACAGGGAAAGTTGTATTCAGCTCATGGGTTTTCAATCCGGTATTGGTTACAGCAAAAACTTTGTTTCCAAGAATTGTCGCTTCATTACTTGCCTCAAAAACTCCTCCATTCATAAAGAAAGCCGAATCTGCAAATTCTTTCTTTTTTAAATCAAAAATAGAAACTCCATACCCAACAGAAACTGTCGCTTTGTCTCCGGTAATAGAGATATGGTTGATTTTTTTATTTCCGTTGTATCCTGTCGCAATCGGGATGTCTACAACATAGGTTACACCTTGCGGAGTAATAATGTCTAAAGCCCCGTTTTGATAACCTACCAAACCAATTTTTGTTTGTGGATTATAATCAAAAGCAGAAATTTTTACATCATGAAGACCATTCGCTTTGGAAAGTTTTGTAATCTCGCCCGTTGAAATTGTATAATAAAAAATCCCGTTTTCTGTGGCAGCAACGATTTTTCCGTTATCTTCTTTCATCGCCAGAACATTGTTGTAAGAAAACAGGTCTGCCCATTTTTTTGAAGAAATATTCTGCGCATTTACAAATTGCAACGCTGCGAAAATACCAAAAGAAAGTAATGAGATTTTTTTCATATTATACTGTTATACTGCTGTCGATTGCCTGGTTGTTCCAGGAAATCTGTTTTATATTTTTATTTGAATCAAAAAAGAAATCTATTCTGCCTAAAAGAAGACCTGCCCAACCTACCTGGTTTACCAAAACGTTTTTCCCCTGTCTGTTTGTAAAGGTTTGAGGTTCCGGTAAAAAAGTGTGGGTGTGACCTCCCAAAATTAAGTCAATATTTTCTGTTTTTGAGGCTAAAATTTTATCGTTTATTTTTTCAGGATCGTCTTTGTAATCATATCCGATGTGTGAAAGGCAGATTACAAGATCACATTTTTTCTCATTTTTCAGGAAATTAGAATAATGTTGCGCCACATCAATAGGATCAGACCAAACCGTTTCTCCGTACTGTTTTTTTCCAACTAATCCGTCCAACTGAATTCCGACTCCGAAAATTCCGACTTTAATACCGTTTTTGTTGAAAATTTTATACTGCGAAGTTTTCCCGTCGAGAATGGTATTTTTAAAATCATAATTCGAACAGATAAAAGGAAATTCTGCATTAGGTAAAACCTTTAGAAAACCATCCAAACCGTTGTCAAAATCATGATTTCCCATTGTGGATGCATCATATTTCATCATCGACATCAGTTTAAATTCCAATTCACCTCCGAAAAAGTTGAAATAGGGTGTTCCCTGAAAAATATCTCCGGAATCGAGCAATAAAAGATTACTTTCTTCGCTTCTTATTTTTTGTATTAAACTTGCTCTTCTCGCAAAACCACCCTGATTAGGATTTTTAGTATAGCTTTCGTCAAAAGGTTCGATTCTGCTGTGTTGGTCGTTGGTGTGAAGAATCGTTAATTTGTGGGCAGATTTGAATGAATTTAAACTCAGTTCTTCCGCCATCATCAAATTGGGAGCTAAAGTCATTGCTAAAGTTCCGCCACCTATTGTTTTTAAAAAACTCTTTCTATTCATTATTTCTTCCCAATAAAATTTAAGCGAATATCTTCTTTAGGATTGATCTGCTGATTTTTCTTAAAATAATCAATAAACAGATCTCTCAGTTTAATCCCTGTTGGAATTGATTGTCCTTTACTGAAAAATTTCATGTTATCACCACCCAAAGCTAAATAATCGGAAGTTGCAATATAATAATCCTGACTTGGATTTACCTCTTTTCCGTTAATTAAAGTTTTGGTTAATTGTCCGTTATTGGTTTCAATATATAAATGAGAAACCGGATTATTGACCTGAGTTTTTGCATAATAATCAAACAATCCCTGCAAATCTGAACCTTTCATTTTTACAATGATCACTTCATTTTCGAAAGGCATTACTTCAAAAACATTTTTCAGAAGAATGTCACCTTTTCCAATTGTGGTACGAATTCCGCCGATGTTAATTAAAGCAGCGTCTATATTTTTATTAAGATTTGCTTTTGCCCAAATATCTGCTCCGTCAAAGGTATAATCTGCCAAAAGGTTTCCCAGATTGCTGTTGTCACCTTCTTTTGTGAGGTTTACCTGCGTGTAAGAGACTTTTTGATTCATCTCTTTGTTGAGTTTCAGAGTATAGGGCTCGATAAATTTCGCAAAATCTTCATCGTCCTTCAGCTCTTTATTAATAGAAATATTCTTTTGTGTCTGCGCATTGGCAACCTGCAACGACGTGGTTTTGCAGGCTGTAAGCGAAAACAAGGCAATTCCCAGTAACAAGAATTTATTTTGCATAATATCTTTAGTATATGCAAATATAATTATATGTATAATAAAATAGGATTAAATATTGTAAATTCTTGTATGAATTGATTAAATTTGGGGAAAATAATTCGAACAGATGAGCATTTTAAAAGGAGTAGGTGTTGCTTTGGTAACACCCTTTAATGAAGATTTATCCGTAGATTTCGAAAGCTTGACAAAACTTATAGAGTACAACATCGAAAACGGAACCAACTATTTGGTAGTATTGGGAACTACAGCAGAAGCTGCTACACTTTCTTCATACGAGAAGAAACAGGTAGTTGAGCACATCATTAAGGTAAACAATAAACGTCTTCCTTTGGTTTTAGGAATTGGCGGAAACAATACTCTTGAAGTCAAACAGCAAATCGAAGAGACAGATTTATCAGATTTTACGGCAGTTTTATCAGTGTCTCCTTATTATAATAAACCTAATCAGGAAGGGCTTTATCAGCATTATAAAGCTTTAGCTTCTACCGGAAAAAATATTATCATTTATAACGTTCCTTCAAGAACGGGGCAAAATGTAGAAGCTGAAACTACTTTACGTTTAGCAAATGAATTTCCGAATTTATTCTTAATTAAAGAAGCGTCACCAAACATTCTTCAGTATTTTGATATTTTGAGAAAAAAACCCGAAGGTTTCAACCTGGTTTCAGGAGATGATGAATTTACACTTCCTGTAACTTTAGCAGGTGGAAACGGAGTTATTTCTGTAATCGGACAAGGTTATCCGAAAGAGTTTTCTACAATGGTTCAGTTAGCTTTTGATAAAAAAGTGGATGAAGCCTACGAGATTCACAATAAATTGGTAGAAATCACCAGATTGATTTTTGCAGAAGGAAATCCTTGCGGAATTAAAGCTGTTCTGGCAGAAAAAGGATTGATTAAAAATTATCTGAGACTTCCTTTAGTTCCTGCTTCAGAAGGACTTTATGCAAAAATAAAAGCTGAAATGGCGAAAATTTAAGAAGGTGAATTGTCAATTTTGCTTTGCAAGTGAATAGTGAATTTTTTATTCCTACTCTAAAAGTGACAATCATTAAATATTTAAAGTGAAAAGTGTAATGCTTTTCACTTTTTTAATCTTAGTATTTAACTATAATTTTTTTTAACACATTAGTTGCTTTAAGTTTGTGATTCAACTATTGAAAAGAACACATTAGTTTTTGAAAATCTTTGATTTTCGTCTTACGTGTTCTGAATATTTTCAAAGTAAATGAACTAAAAAACTTAAGTGTTCTAATGTGTCAAATGATTTTTTAAATTTATCAAGTATGAAATTAATCAAAGCAACACAAGAAAATATTCCTYTAATACAAGATTTAGCCAGAAGATCTTGGAAAAATGCTTATGCCGAAATTTTATCTGATGAACAGATGGAATATATGCTAAACACAATGTATTCAGAAGCTGAAATTTCAGCACATTTAAGCAATCCTGATTATCATTATTATTTGGTTTTTGATGAAATTTTGAATGAATATGACGGATTTATCGGCTTTGAAAATCATTACGAAGAAAATACAACCAAGCTTCACCGAATTTATCTCGTTCCTGAAAGCAAAGGAAAAGGTTTAGGCAGAAAAACGCTTGAATTTCTAAATGAAAAAGTAAATGAAATCGGTGATAAAAGAATTATTTTAAACGTCAATAAACACAATTCGGCGCAAAAATTTTACGAATCTCAAGGTTATAAGG
>NZ_JBFRGA010000038.1:0-29390 GCF_052115105.1 Chryseobacterium sp. 2TAF14 | reverse complement strand
AGCTTCTACTTGTTTTTTGATTTCTTCGTGTGCAAAAGTAATTGCTTCAAGCATTTCTGCTTCAGTGATTTCCTTCATTTCACCTTCCACCATTACGATAGAATCTTTAGTTGCTCCAACCATAATATCAAGGTCAGAATTTTTAAGATCTTCAAATTTAGGGTTGATAGAAAGTTTTCCGTCAATTCTTACTACTCTTACTTCAGACATTGGTCCGTTGAAAGGAATATCGGTAATGGCAATTGCTGAAGACGCAGCAAGACCTGCCAAATCATCAGGAATCGACTGTCCGTCATAAGAAATCAATGAAATCATTACCTGAACTTCCGCGTGGAAATCTTCAGGGAATAATGGTCGAAGAACTCTGTCTACCAAACGCATCGTTAAGATTTCCTGGTCTGAAGGACGAGCTTCTCTTCTGAAAAAGTTTCCTGGGATTTTACCGCCTGCGTAGAATTTTTCTCTGTAATCTACTGTTAAAGGTAAAAAGTCTACACCAGGATTGGCTTCTTTGTTGGCTACAACGGTTGCTAAAAGCATTGTTCCGCCCATTTTTACTACTACAGATCCATCAGCTTGTTTTGCCAGTTTCCCTGTTTCGATTGTGATTTCTCTGCCGTCTGCAAGAGTAATCAGCTCTGTAATTGCTTGAGGTGCACTCATAAATTGTTTTGTGTTGCGCTCCGTATTGAGCACTTTAATTATTGATATTTCGTCTAAATGTGATGCAAATTTAGTGTTTTTGTTTTAAATAAAATGGTGAAAGTCATTTAGCCTGAATTTTCAGCAATCCATTTAAATTATTTATCAATTTTTCTTATTAAAAATCCTGTAACCGAGCCTCCATTCAATATAATCGGCTTTGTGAAATTTAAATGATCTCAAACCAATTCCTATTAAAAAGTTCTTTCCGATTGTATATTGAAATCCTACTCTCTGATAAAAAATTGTTTTATCATAACGGCGGTCAATTTCTTTTTTAAATATATAAAAGCCAGGCTGAATCTGAATGGCAAATTTTGAAATAGAAAGTCGGTACGAAGGGAAAATATTCAGTAAAACCTGTTCACGCTGAAATCTTTTTGTACTTTGAATTACTCCATTTTTATCCTGATAAAATTTATTATTATAATCTTCATCATACATCAAACCAAATCCTAACCCGAGGGAAGATTTATAAGTAACCTGTCTGTGATAAACCGTTTCTATACCCCAGTTCTGATGATATTTCCCTTCAAATTTCCTGATCATATCTACATCAAAATCTTCAAATCCAGGATCTTTTCCGTAAAAAATAGAATGCCTAATTCCTCCAAAAACATTCACATCCAATGTAGAATATTTATCAAATGAGGTCAAAGAATCTTTTGGAGCAAATTGTCTTTCATCAAAATGATATGTCAGTGATAATTTAGGAGAAAAGGTATTCATTCCTTTATTCGGAAGTTTCAAAGCACCGTTTGAGAAATGGTTAAAATTTAAGCCTAAACCTAAGTCAAAATGTTTTCCTAAATAATATTTATAATTAGCTCCTAAATTAATATAAATACTTACCGATGAGCCAAAAGTCTAGTTAACATATCCTTTCCTCAAATCATATGGCGTCCAATTGAAAGCAAAACCTCCGCTGGTTTCATAGTTCCAGGAATGCGTTGGTGTTTCTTTAATAACTCCTCCAAAAGTTCCGTAAATAGCAAAAGGTTTTCCCATTTCACTGTTTTTAAGGTAATCAAAAGCTATAATTCCTCCACCGTAATAAGGTTTTCCAAATCTTCTGTGCCATTCTTGACTTCCGTCGGTTTGTGTGGTAAGCTCTGCAGAAACTCCGATAAATTCTCTATGTTTAAGAGTTTTAAGATAATCATTCGTTCCTAAAAACTTTCCGAACTGCATACTCACCGAAGTTTGAAGATTCGACCTTGAAATGGTATCCAATTCCTGAGAACTGCAAAATCCCGAAGCAAAAAGAAGAATATAAAGATAAATCTGTTTCAAATCAGTAGATTAAATTTTGAAAACAGCAAATTTAAACGATTTCTTTAAAGATACCAGATTTTGGTGCTAAGTTTACGAAACAAAAAAAGCAACCTCTTTCGAAGTTGCTTCTGTTTTTTTGGAATCCAAAGATTATTTTCTTAGACCAAGTTCAGCAATAATTGCTCTGTATCTTGTAATATCTTTTTTCTTAAGATAATCTAATAAGCTTTTTCTTTTACCTACTAATTTCACCAAAGATCTTTCAGTATTGAAATCGTGACGATTAGCCTTCAAATGCTGAGATAAGTGGTTAATTCTGTAAGTGAATAAAGCAACCTGTCCTTCAGCGCTTCCTGTGTCTTGTGCAGATTTACCGTGTTTTGCGAAAATTTCTGCTTTTTTTTCTGTTGTTAAGTACATTCCAATATTGTTTAATGATTATTATGTAACGGCTGCAAAAATACAACTATTTTTTTAATCCCCAAAATGGTAATTTAAATTATTGAATATCTTAAATTTTTTACCATACTTAATTTCAGTTTGGCTAATAAAAATTTTAAAATATTGACTGTTTTAAACTATAAACGACATAACATAATATAGAACTAGCAATTTTTAATGATGTCTAATTCAAATCTTTTATCTTTTATCTTTTATCTTTTATCTTTTATCTTTTATCTAAATATCTTTTTATAAATATTCGTGTAAAATACATACTTTGGAAACATTATTGATTTCATTTATTAAAATTGATAGAAAAATATGTTAATAAATTCTTAAATAATATTATGTTATCCCATTAAAAGACAGTAATTTTACAGCCGACAAAAAGATGAATAATTTTTTATTTTATACGCTCATTTCTTCTATATTTATCATCAGTGTTTCTTCTGTAAAAGCACAGAAATCCCCTGGCCATGATAAAACAAAGAAAGTCTTATACTTCAATCCTGAAGTGGAACCCGATATTGAAGAAATAAAAGAACCTACCAACCTTGCATTTTTCAGTGCCGTTTCTGATAACATCAGTGCTTTTCGTAAAAATAAAATGCTGAGATCTGAAGTTCAGGTTTCTTTTGACAGCATCGATTCTAAAACCATTACCGAATACAGCAAAAACAATGATGCCGATTTTGTGATCGTTCCTAAAGTAAAATATTTCAAAGTAGGTCTCGGAAAATACGTTTTTTCTAACCAGGTTGTCGTAAGCATGAAACTTTTTGATGCAGAAGGAAACCTTATTACCTCTTCGGAATATGACACTTACCGAAAAAACATGCGCCTTTTAGGATCTACAGAAAACTCAGTAAAAATAGGAACCAACGGCGCTATGAAAAATATCCTTAAAGAATTGAGAAAGATAAAACCTTCTGCAGAAGCAGGTTTTTAATCTTTAAATAAACCTTAAATTTGGCTCATCATTCCCCTATTCTAAAAATTTGAGTTATTTTTGCATATCAAAAATTTTCAGGTTTTGAATTCTACACACGAACTTACTTTTAACCCTGCCGATATTGCCGAAAGACTCAGTGAACTTCCCGCTGATGAAAGGCTGCTCGCATTTCTGAAAGTTCCGAAAGAATACAAAGCCGATGTTTTTTCGCACTTAGACCCTGATTTTCAGGAAGAAACCATTCGAAGCATTGGCAGTGATGAAGTTTCAGAAATTCTGAACGCCATGACTCCCGATGACAGAACGGCTTTGTTTGAAGATTTTCCGGATGAATTAATTAAATATTCGATTAATCATCTTAACCCGCAGGAAAGAAGGATTGCCCTGAAACTTCTTGGCTATAATTCTGATTCTATTGCGCGTATGACAGAACAGCGCTTCCTATTATTACTGAAGCCGGAGTTTTGGTAGGAATTGTAACGATTGATGATATTTTAGATCAAATTGAATCTCAGAACACCGAAGATATTCAAAAATTCGGGGGTGTTGAAGCTCTTGATGATCCTTATATTCAGACCCACTGGTTTGAAATGATCAAAAAACGCGGACTTTGGCTGATCGTTCTTTTCTTTTTGCAGCTGATCACCGCATCTGTAATGGGATTTTATGAAAATGAAATTGAAAAAGCGGTTGTTTTAGCATTGTTTATTCCTTTGATCATTTCGAGTGGCGGAAATTCGGGTTCGCAGGCTGCAACTCTGATCATTCGCGCAATGGCATTACAGGAAATTACCCTGAAAGACTGGTGGACCGTAATGAAAAAAGAAATTGTTACCGGTTTGGTTTTAGGAACTTTCTTAGGTGTTATCGGATTTTTCAGAATTATGATATGGCATAAACTGGGCTGGTTCGATTATGGCGATTATTGGTTTTTCATTGGCATAAGTGCCGGAATTTCTCTGGCAATGATTGTACTTTGGGGAACAATTTCCGGTTCTATGGTTCCGTTTATTCTTAAAAAATTTAATCTTGACCCCGCAACTTCTTCTGCCCCGTTTGTAGCAACTTTGGTTGATGTAACAGGATTAATTATTTATTTTACCATCGCAGCAATGTTCTTAACCGGAAAACTTTTGTAATTTTAGGCAAAGTCTAAAATTTAACATGAAAGTCATTTCTTTGGTCCCTTCTATTACGGAAGCTTTATTCGATTTAGGTTTAACGGAAAACGAGATTGCGGGGAGAACAAAATTCTGCATCCATCCTTCAGAAAAAATAAAAAATATTGAAATTATCGGCGGTACAAAAAATCTTAACATTGAAAAGATTAAAAGTATTAAACCTGATTTAATTTTAGCCAATAAAGAAGAAAACGTAAAAGAGCAAGTTGAAATTCTGATGAAAGATTTCAAGGTAATTGTTTATAATACTGAGACAATTGAAGATAATTATTACCTGCTAAAAAACCTTGGATTACTTTTTAACAAAGAAGAAAAAGCACAGGCTTTCAATTTAAAAATCTATGAAATCCTCAATCAGACTAAAATCAATTCAAAAGTAAAAGCAGCTTATCTTATCTGGAATAATCCTTATATGACGGTTGGTTCTGATACTTTTATTCATCATGTTTTAAGTGAAATCGGCTTTGAAAATATTTTTAAAAATCAAAAACGTTATCCTGAAATTAAGACTGAAGATTTAGCTGAAGCGGATGTTATTATGCTGTCTTCCGAGCCTTTTCCTTTTAAAGAAAAACATATCGCCGAACTAAAAAGAATTTATCCTGATAAAAAAATAATGATTGTGGATGGCGAAGCATTTTCATGGTATGGAACGCATATTGCGAAGTGTGAGAACTACTTTAAAGAACTTATCGCCGAATTTAATCATTAAGTTTTGGCTACAGCCAACTGATTTTTTTAAATTATTAAACGGGATTTTGAATCTAGCATGCTTTATATTTCTAACTTACATGGTAAGTAAGCTTTTATGTATGCACAAAAAAAACTCCGACTAAAAAATCGGAGCTTATCTTTTATATTAAAAAATGAGATTATACAATCTTTGAAACTTCATTACAAAGCCATTCCAATAATTCTAAATCTTCTTTTGTAAAAGGATCGATGGTGTGAGAATCTATATCAATCTGACCAATATTTTCACCGTTTTTAAAAATAGGAACTACAATTTCGGCTTTTGTGTCGATTGAACAGCTTAAGTAATTATCCTGCAGATTTACATCAGGAACAATAAATGTTTCGTTGGAAACAGCAACCTGTCCGCAAATACCTTTTCCGTAAGGAATGATGATATGATCGGTTTCTGCTCCTACGTAAGGACCCAATTTAAGCTCATTTTTGTCTCCGTTTTTGAAGTAAAAACCTGTCCAGTTGAAATAAGATATTTCCTGATCAAGCAAAGCGCAGACTTTTTGAAGCTTCTCTTCGGTATTATGTTTCGGACTTTCAAGAATAGACGAAAGCCTTTTTTTTAATTCAGACATTGTAATAATTTTTTATGAAAATTGTTTCAGAGAAAGCTCGTTTTTATACCCGAACATTCCTCTTTCTTTTATCATTTCTGCAACGCCATCGGGAAGCTGGTTTTCCCAACCGCCGATGTTGCAGGCTATTTTTCTTAAGATTTCTCTTGAGTATATTTCCAAAAACTCAGGATTGTAGTTGGTAATATCTACAATACGGTTGTTGTGCTTGAAATATTTGTAAAGCTCTTTTAAGTTCTCTTCCACTTTTAAAGTTGAAGAATCAAGCAATTCATGGGTTTCAGGATCTTTGTACGGATACAGATAAACTCTCATTCCGTTTCTGAAGAATTTACCAAAAGCTTCCAGAATTCCCCCGGAAAGATCTTTATAATATTTTTCGTCAAATACCATTAACAGGTTATTTACTCCCATCGTCACACCGATATCGCCGTTGGTATAATGCGAGAAATAATCGATCAGTCTGTAATATTCTGAGAAATTGGAAATAATAACCGTATATCCCAATTTTCCTAAAACATCTACTCGATCAAGAAAATCTCTTTCATCGATATCTCCGTCTGCACGCAGGTTTGAAATGGTAATCTCAATAAGAACCTCAGTTTCTTCCTGGGTACAGATTGCGTCTTTCAGGAACATATCCATTCCGTTTCGAAGCATGTCTATATTTACTTTCGTCACCGGTCTGAAACTTCCTCTTACCGCAAAAATATTTTTCTTGTACAAAATATCTGCAGGAAGCATATTACTCCCTTGAGAATTGAAAATTACAGCATCGGTCATATTATTTTTAACCAGCTGCAAAGACATCAATCGGTTGTCGACATACGAAAAAGCCGGCCCGCTGAAATCGATCATATCGATCTCAAGATTGTCTGTAGAAACCTCATCATAAAGAGATTCTATCAACCTTCGTGGGTTGTCGTAATAATTATATGCTCCGTAGATAAGATTTACACCAAGATTTCCCAGAGTTTCCTGCTGCAAAGTAGCATCATTTTCTTTAAATTTTACGTGAATGACAATCTCGTTGTAGTCTTCATTTTCTTTTACCTGAAAACGGATTCCGACCCAACCGTGACCTTTTATGGTCTTATCAAAATTGATGGTTGTAACGGTATTGGCATAAGAAAAATATTTTCTTCCGGGATTGGTATCTCTGGAAATTCTTTCTTCAATTAATGAAACTTCGTAACGAAGCATTTTTCTAAGTCTGTTTTGAGTAACATACCTGTTTTTTACTTCTTTTCCGTAGATGGCATCACTAAAATCTTTGTCGTAAGCCGACATTGCCTTAGCAATTGTACCGGAAGCTCCCCCTGCTCTAAAAAAGTGTCGTACAGTTTCCTGCCCTGCTCCAATTTCTGCGAAAGTACCATAAATAGTAGGATCTAGATTAATTGTTAATGCTTTTTGTTTAGGAGTTAGTTTCTGATACATTAGGACATTAAATTTTTCGTAAATTTACCAAAATTAAAACAACCTCAAAAGAAAATGAAGTTGAAATTTTTAGGAACCGGAACTTCCCAAGGTGTCCCCGTTATCGGTTGCACCTGCGAGGTATGTACTTCTCAAAACCCAAAAGATACCCGTTTCCGGGCTTCAGCGATGGTTACTACCGATGAGAACCGGAAAATACTGATCGATTGCGGACCCGATTTTCGCCAGCAAATGCTAATCAACAAAGAAAATCATATCGACATTACGCTTCTTACCCATGAGCATAATGATCACGTAATTGGTTTGGATGACATGCGCCCGTTAATTTTCAAAAGCGGTAAAAACATGCCTATTTATTGTCTCTCAAGAGTTGGGCAGGAAGTAAAAAAAAGATTTCCTTATGCATTTGCAGACATTCGTTATCCTGGAGCTCCGGCTTTTGACCTATACGAAATCGATACAGAAAAATTTACTGTTTTAGATACAGAAATTACCCCTATCGAAGTTATCCATTATAAGATTTCAATTTTAGGATATAAATTTAAAAACCTCGCCTATATTACTGATGCCAATTTTATCTCTGACTCTGAAAAAGAGAAGTTAAAAGATTTAGATGTATTAATCTTAAACTGCATCCGAAAATTTGATCCACATCCTGCTCATTTTGTATTGGCAGACATCATTAAATTATTTGAGGAATTAAAACCTAAAAAATTATTTTTAACCCACATCAGTCACCATTTCGGGCTGCATGACATTGAAGATAAGTTACTTCCCAACGGAATACACCTTGCCTATGACGGTTTAGAAATAAATTTTTAAAATTTTTTCTTTAAAAAGCTTTTGAACATTGAAAAAAGTTCCTATATTTGCACACCAATTTGAAACAAACGATAACGTTTGAAGTAAACATCAAGCCCAGGTGGCGGAATTGGTAGACGCGCTGGTCTCAAACACCAGTTCTTAGGAGTACCGGTTCGATCCCGGTCCTGGGTACAAACCAAAATGGCGCCAACTAAATACAGTTGGCGCCATTTTATTTTCTATAACTTTCTATGAGTTTTAATAAAACCCAATACCAAAGTATAACGCTTTTACATTTTATATTTAAAATTCCTTGGTGCGATTAAAGATTAGAGTATTGTCTCATAAAAAAGTCTCACTATTGGTGAGACTATATATTAAAATGAGGGGAATTAGCTATTTTACAGCATTTTTAGCTTTTTCAGATTCCATTAAGTGGTGTTCCAAAGTTGGAAGCGTCTTTGTAGCAAAAGCTTTTAAAGAGGTTTCAGAGCCTTCTGCTGCTTGTTTTTTAAAGTCTGCTATTGTTTTTTGATGATCACTTACCATTTGAGCTGTATACATGCGATCAAATTCAGCACCTTTTTTTGTCTTTAGCTCATCAAACTTTTTTTGTTGATCTGCATCTAAGCCGGAAGGCAGGTTGTAATTATTTTGTGCTGCCCATTGCTTAAGCTCATCGTTTGCTTTAGTATGATCTTTTACCATCATTTGGCCAAGAGTTTTAACCGTAGAATTAGTGGCGCTTTTTGCGGCAAGCTCTCCTGCCATTACTTCCATCATCCCTCCTTTTGCGGCAGCATCAGCAAATTTTTTATCCTGATCGCTAAGTGAAGAAGATTGTTGTGCAGTATCGGATGTTGTAGCAGAATCTCCTACCATAGATCCGGAATCTGAAGTAGTGGAAGTTTCAGTTTGCGTTACTGCATTCTCATCGGCAACGGTGTTTTTTTTGTTACACGAGGCAACTGTAGTGACTGCCAAAAGCATTACAATAGATTTTTTCATAATTAATAATTAAAGTTTAATGTTGTGATATTATTTGGTTCTTTTCAAAGCTACAACTATAATTATCTGAAATATTATGACCGGAATCATAAAACTGATATTTAAACTTCATTAATGATTCTTAAAATTAATTATAGAAATCTATATAAAATTGACTATTAATCTAATTATTTTATATAATTCCATGTGATTATAAACTTTGAATTAGGCTCATTCACCTTACTAATTATTTATTATATATATTGCAGAAATTCTCTTCCTCAAATGTTGTTTTGTACTGAAAAAACAGAAAAATTATTTTTTATTTTTACTCATATTATTCATTTTTCTTGCGCGATTATGTATCGTTGTTTTTAACGCATCTTTTGTTCTTCGATAATTCTGAATACAAGATTTAAGCTCTGACAGAAGCGTACAATAATAATCGTATGAACTTTGCAACCTCATCATATTCTGGCGCAAAATTTCGTCTTCCTGATCAGTGGTGACAACATTTCCGTGTCGATCATAAAATTCTTTATAACGTTCAAATGCGCCAATTAAATCCTGATATTCTTTAGTATCAATTTTTTTCAAAATTTCTATTCGTTTTTTGGTGGTGATATTGGTAGGTTAAGTATAATTAAATCAATTAATAGTCTGTAATGCCTTTTTTAATAAAGTTTCTTCAGGGTTTCCTAAATCGAAGATTGGCAGAGTTTCAAATTCATTTACCGGAATGTCTGGTGATAATCCGTTACTGTAATTTCCTATATTTTCAGCATTAAATAATTTGTAAATCATGGGATGGAGCTGCCAAGATATTTTGGGAGGCTTTCTTTGATCTAAAATATCCCAACCCGACATATCTTTACCCATCGTTTTTTCACCAATTTGTACAACCTGAATATAAGGTTTCAGGTTATTGATTACCGTTTCAGAAGCAGAAGCAGTACTTGCTGTCGTTAAAATATAAACTTTGCTAAGCCCTAAATTCTGATTAAACAAAGTATTAAAACCCGGCGCAGACTTCTCATAAGCAATTTGCTGAGCAAAAGTCAGCTTAACTTCTCCGCCATTTTTGTTTCCTTTGTAAATTATAAACGGAGAATTACCCGAAATACCTGATGGAATCATCGCACAAAGCGCTGTTGAAGAAGCGAGTATTCCGCCGTAATTGTAACGAAGATCGAGTATTAAATCTGTAACTCCTGCAGATTTGAATTCGGCAAACTTACTGAGAAGAGCCTGAATGAGTCCGTTTTGAAAATTGTAAATGTACAAATAACCTATTTTTTTTCCGTTCTTTTCAAAAATTTTAGACGCCAAAGGCTGATCAAATGTAAAGCTCTGGTAGATTTCTATATTGTTTATATTGACGATGTTTCCGTTATTCCAGGATCCTACAGTTAATTTCATCGGTGAAGCTGAGTTTGTCATTAAAGATTCAATCTGATCTTTATTTCCTGCTGTAATCTCAGTTCCGTTAATTTTTGTGATGATTAAGCCGCGCTGCAAACCTGAGTTCTGAGCCGGAGAATTTTTCATTACCAACTTAGTGATTGCAAATGTTTTTCCGTTTTGCTGCAAAACAGAATAATCGAAACCATATAAGCTTCTTGCGCTTTTTGTATAGGTGGAGGCATCATTTTTATCTATAATACCCGAAAAGCGATCTTCCGGAGAAAGCAGGGTTTTAAAAAATGCTTTTGTCGGAAGGCTGTAATCAGGCTTCGAGGGCATGCTTGCTGCCCAATAATAATAGCGTTTCATAGAATCCTGAACCCAGAGATTGACCGATTCGGTTGTGCCCTCTTCAAAATAGGGTCTGTCGTAATCGTCTTCTATTCGATTACAAGACAGCAATATGAAAGCAAGAAACAATAAAGAGTAAATTTTCATTAATTTTTATTCTTTATTTTAAAAATTATAAATACGGTGCAATATCTACATCGCCTTTTACTTTCAAGACTCCGTTTTCCATAACCTCCTGCAAAACGATCAGCTTTGCTCTGTTGTTATTGATGTATGCCGTGCTCATTTTTATTGTTATCAACGGATTGCCTGCATAAGGCTCGGTTGAATTTGGTTTGTACAGTTCTAATATAACATTTCCGGCGAAATAGTTGATCGTTGGCTTTAATTCTGTGAAAACATCTTTTCCTATTTTCTCATAGGTTGCAAGTACAGCTCCCGAACTTTCTCTTTTCAAAACACCTTTTACATTCTGAAGGTTTGTACCAGAAAATTCTCCCAAATTCGGGAAAATAAATTCAAAACCTACTCTGCCCAGATTTACTGTAGGCTTCGTTACTGACGTTTGAAGAAAGACTTCCGGTAAATTGATGAAATTTATATTTTTATACTGATTGCTATTATCGTAGTTGATCGTAAACAGCTTGATTTCGTTTCCTGTATTTTTATTATAAATTCCCAGCGTGTTTTTTTCGCCGTTATCTACAACAAATTTTATCTGGGTTGTAATGTTGTTGGCATAAGATGTTTGTCCGTTGATAACGACCGGTTCGCCATTAAATCTTAACTGCAAAAGATCCGGGTTAGAATATCCCTTGATGTTTATTTCTGCATATTTCTGATCAACGTCGTAAGACTCGAGTGCTCCGTCTGTGCAGGAAAAAAGACTCAACATCACAGCTGAAAATGCGATGATAGCTTTAGCTATTTTCCCTGTTATATATTTATATTTGATTTGGAATTTCATGTTTTTTGATTTCATTCTATTTTCATTTTAATCATTTCAATATTCATTTTTATTCTAAACTGTATTATTGATATTCAAATAAAATATCTATCATACTTTTTTAGTTAATTGAGAGAAAGCCTTCTATCAATAATGAAAGAAGGCAATCATATTTTTTATACAAGACAAATTACAGAAAGGAAAACAGCAGAAAAATGTGATGCAAATGCAGTAATCAGCACCATAAACATTACCTTAATAATCATTTTTAAAATAATAACTGACATTATTTGTTTAAAATCTAATATTTTACAGTTTAACATACATCTGTTTTCCAGAATTAAATCTCATTTATTTTTTAATGAATTTGGTAGCGCTTGTTTTACCTTGAGAATTAATTGATAAAGTATAAACCCCTTTTGTAAGATTACCAACATTAATCTGACCGTTTGAAATTTCCTGCTTCAAAACCTGCTGACCTGTTGCGTTGTGTACCACTACAGAACCTTTTGTTATTCCTTTTAAATAAAGAACTTCAGCCACAGGATTTGGATATACCGCAAACGCTGCTTTAGATTTTAATTCTTGGGTAGATAAAGAAGTTTGCTGAGTAGCAAAGATCTGCATTTCATTAATTTGGAAAGTCAGACTTGAGTTTGTATTAAGGAAAGGTACAGTTCCAAATCCGATATTGTTTGAGAAGTTTCGGTTGTTCCAGATACCTATATAAATTTTCTGACCTGCATATTGTGAAAGGTTTGCTGTTGTCTGCGCAAACAAAGCATTATTTTCTGCAATATAATCTGCATTGGTGATGTTTAATCTTGGAGGCACTGCATTAGGATTAGTAGCATAAGCCGTCACAAAATTTGCACGTAACGCCTGAAAATCTGAAACATCGGGTACAGGTTTAGTAGGTGTACTTACATATACAAAAATATCTCTGGAGGTATTATTGCTTGCAGAAGTTGTGTTGTAAGTAATCACTCTACCGATCATGGCTGCTAAAGTTATATCTCCACCATAAGACGACAGATCAATCTCGGGTGAAATTGCCCAGTCTTCAACATCATTGTCATAGCCAGGTTTATAATTGGCAGGACCACCAGTAATATTAGGAATAAATGCAGTATGCCTTAAAACCTGCTCAGCAGGAACCTCAGTATATACATTTGCGCTTGTTGCGCGAACAAGTTGAGGACCTACATTCCATGTATTACTATTTCCATTTCCGTCAAAAAATCTCCACCCCGTTACTTCAGCCTGAGTGTTGAAGGTTGTTTCCCATGCCACATACAGGCTTTGTGATTTTAAACTGATACCTAAAAGTACCGCTAAGCTGATAATTATTTTTTTCATAATATTTAAATAAAAAAACAGGCAGCAGCTTAATGATGCTGCCCGTTAAAAATTAACATGTTAGTAAATGATTAAAAAGCGCTGTATTTTGTCCAAGCCCCGTTATTGTTCCAAGATCTAGGAGCAATACTCCAGCTTCCGCTGTTGAAGAATGGATTTCCTGTAAGGAAGAATGTTGCAGCCGGTGTACCTGTTGCAGTGTTAGCAATGGTTGGCGTACCCACTGTAGCATTAGTAAATCCGTGCACATAAATAGTTGAAAGGTTAACTGATGCCAAAGCAGAACCTGTACCTTCAACTCTGATACCTGTAGGATAACCGGTAACTAAAGCGTCATTAAGCGTTAAGTTTCCACGTCTTCTGATATGAATACCGTTTTCGTATAAAGCACCTTGTGTCCCATTTTGAGCACCAATGATAGTAAGATTGTTGATAATCGGATGAGTGATTAATGAAGTAACCGTACCACCAGCGTTGTTATCAAGCTCAATACCGTTAGAGTCCGGGCTACCACCACTCAAACTATGGGTAGAGTTGTAATCACCTAAAGCTAATGCATTCGTAATTGTTCCTGTATAACCGTTATCAAAATCAAAACCGTCATCATCCTGAGCAAAAGCAATAAGGTTAGACGCATTTACAGTTCCTCCAAACCATTCAAAAGCATCATCTTTTCCGTAAGATACCTGAATATGGTCTAATGTTGTTCCTGTACCAACGCCACCTAATGTTAAACCATTGATTTCATTTCCAGAATTGATTCCGATATCAAAACCTGCGTATTCAATACGAACATAAGTTAATGAACCACCGTCGTGAGCTGAATTTGTTCCGCCATAAAAATAGTTAGGACCTGATAAACCTTCAATTGTAGTATCTGTACCTGTATTTGTTGGTGCATCACCTAAAATAACTATTCCTCCGAAATCACCAGGAGCACCTACAGTTTCGTCATCACAATCCAAAAGGTTGTAACTTGTAAATACGATTGGTGCAGTAGCTGTACCGTTAGCAATTAACTCACCTCCTTTTTGTACAACCAATACTCCTGTAGCAGCACCGTTTGTACTAGGTTTTGCTTTGATGAATGTACCCGGCTCTATCGTCAATACAACACCATTYGGAATGTTTACAATACCATCAAGTTCCCAGATTTTATCTGCTGTCCAAGTTGTGGTTGTTAAATTTCCGGATACCGTTTGTACCGGTTTTGAACACTCTGCATAATCTGCTGATGCAGACTGCATTCCAAAGTTTGAATCTGCTTCGGCTAAAGAATCATTCTGGCGACATGCAGTTAAAGACAATGCTGCTACCGCAACTAGAAGAAAATTTCTCATAATATTAGTTATTTGGTTATTTTTGCAGCGGGCTCCGCAATATTATAGCCCGCAACAGATTAAATTCGGGGAGACAAATGCCTTTTTTGTCTCCCATTTGTTTTTTTGTGCTTCACATTTTCAATACCGAAAGGCACAACATTGAAAAGTGCTTTTACCAAATTACCTCATTAAAAACCGGCGCTTGACGAGTATGGTTGCTATCTTTTATAATCTCAAGGGTTCTCACTCCGAAAGGCGGGTTTCTTCAGGTAATATTGCTGTTAACAATGAACGCTGCTCTTATCAGCTTACGGGCCGATTATTATTTATTTTTATTTTAAAATCAGATTGATTACATTTTTCAACATAGATTTCTGATCCTTTTATTTTCTAAAATGTATAGCTTATGTTTATCCCGAAGGTTCTTCCTCTGTAGGCTCTGAACAATACTTTATCTATATTTTTGTCATATTTATCAGTAGCTCCCGGTATCAGATGCATCGATTCTCTGGTGGTAACAAAAGAACCGGGTGTAGCATCTGCTGCTGTGTAAGAGTTGTTGTTGTTGTAATATTCTATAACTCTGTTAAAAATATTTTTTGCATTAAGTCTAATTTCCAGATTTTTATCTTTAAGCATCTTATATGAAATCTGTGCATCGGCAACAGCATAAGGAAGCTGGATTTCTTCAGCATTGTAATCATAACCAACCRTAATATATTGCTCACCTTTGGCATTCCAAAGAAGATTGATTCCCAACCGATCGCTTTCATAAGACAATCCTAGATTGTAAGCCCATGGTGTTTGCCCGTAAAGTGGTCGTTCAACTTCATACGTTTCTGCACTGTTTTTTGTATCAAAACGGTTTTTAAAAGCAATTACCGTGGTTTCATTATAGGTAAAATTTCCACCGATAAAAAAATGTTCTAAAAAAGAATCTTTTACAATAAAACCAAGATTCTTTCTTAATTCCACTTCAAAACCTTTCAGTTTTGCATTTTTGGAGTTTCCGTTATAGAGAAATAAATTACCTTCATTAGAGATATACCCTTCACGCTCGATAGGTAGATCAAGATCTTTGTAATACAACCCTGCAGAGATAATTTCGCCTAATCCTGGAAACCATTCTACCTTGAAATCGTAATTTTTAATCACAGATGAGGTCATTGGTGTGTTATAGATAAGTCCGTTTGCAACAGGATCAAAATAAGGAAGTCCGGTTCTCTCATTAAACTGAGGGCGAATAACAGATTTACTGTAGGCCAATCTTAAATTAATTTTATTGGTCGGACTGTAGGTGAAATTAGCAGAAGGCATCCATTGCCACGCTTTCTCATCAACAGTTTCCCTATTCAGGTTTCTCGGATCTTCCTCATCAATTTGTTGAGAAAGCTGATCGTATTTGAAATATTCAGCTCTTACACCCCATACCAAACGGAACTTTCGCCCAAAACGGTTATCAAACATTAAATAAGGAGCATGCTGAGTAACCTTACCTTCATACTGATTATTTTTGTATAACGGACGGGTTTGCCAACCAATTCCACCCGGTACATATTGAGAACCGTCAAACCAGTTTGATAAAGGACCATACATCATCAGGAAGTTTTTTTCGGTACTTGGAACGTCTCTGTTTTCATCTACTCTTAAAAAGAATTTCTCCTGAAGGTTGGTGTTGTTTTTTACGGTTCCGGCGTAGCCTACTTTTATATCATTTCTAAAGTTGGTAAAGTTTAAGCTCCATTTGAAAGATGCTCCGAAATTATAATCGGTTTCTTTATTCTTTATAATCCCTCTTGCAAAATTATTTCCGGAATTATAAACCTTATGATACGTTAAAATATCTTTTCCGATAAAATCGTAGAATGTCTGATGCATTGTATAATCTTTTGTATCTGCTTCTACACCTGTTCTTGCAGCAAACCAGCTTAATTCTGTATTTCTTATTTTGTGGCTGCCTTCGAGCTTATTCTGTAACAATGTCTGATAAATAGGATATAAAGTCTGATCCGTATAAGGTCTGTCCATTCCAGGAAGCTGAGAAACATCATTGTTTGGAATGATTCCGTTATAAAAAAAGTTATAAGATGTTTCGGCATTCTCAGGCAATCCGCTTCCGTTGGTATATTCGTTCCATCCTGTCACACTCGTCAATGTATTATCATAAATATGAGTGTACGAGTTACGGAACGAAAATCTGCTTTTGCCTAATTGCAAACCAAAGTTTAACATTCCGGCTGCTGTCGAATTATAGTTATATGATGTTCCTTTATTTTTAAAATTATAAAATTTAAATACCGAATCATCATCTGTAAAATAGGTGGTATCTAGCCAGTTACCTCTTCCTGTATGGTCGATATTTAATCTGTTTTGTTCATTTCGGAAAGATACAGCACCGGCAAAACCCCATTTATTGTTATTTTTAAGCGGGAAACTTTTACCAAATGCCAGCTGGAAACTTGAGTTTAGATCTGCTTTTGTTTTAAAATTTGAAAAATTATCTTTAAACTGTTTCGACTGCTCAAAAAAGAGCGGGTTATTCCAGTCCATTGGCTGTAGCCCTTCCGGGAAAGCTCTCGTGCCGTCATCATATCCCCAATAATCGTACTTTCCTCGCTGTCGTGTAATGAATTCTTTAAATGTGGTAACATCATTGTAAGATGTTCCTGTATTAAAGGTGATAAAATCTTGGTTTGGAATGTCTTTGGTTCTTATTTCAACATAACCGCCAGCGAAACTTGCATTCATATCCGGTGTAACGGTTTTACTTACCACTACACTTTCTACCATCGCAGTAGGAATAATATCAAAAGAAAAATTATTACTGTACGCTTCTGTGCTTGGAAGGTTGATCCCATCCATTGCTGCTGTATTCCAACGTTCACCCATAGAACGTACAACAACATATTTGTTATCTACTGTCGTTACTCCCGTTACTCTTTTCAGGGTTGCACCTACATCACTGTCGGGAGTTTTGGAAATCTGCTCAGCCGAAATACCGTCACTCATTTGGGCTGCTTTTTTCTGCTGTATTAATAATCCTGCCTGTGTATCTTCTCTTCTTGTGCCTACAATTACAACCTCTTTTATAGAAGTTTCTTTATCTGAAAAAGGTTTTAAAGCAAATGATACCGTATTGGTTTCATTTTTATTTATGGTGAGCTTTTCAACGCGTAAAGTATTATATTGTTTGGCTACCACAGTAAGGGTGTATCTACCTGCAGCAATTTCTAACGAGAAATCTCCGTTGTTATCGGTAACCGCTTTTTTACCCGCCACCGTAATTTCTGCTCCAATGATGGGATCACCTACTTCATTAACGATTTTTCCCGATAATCTGCCGTCTCCAGAAACTATAGTTTTTAACCCGTTATATTTCAATGAAACCAGATTACCACGCATTCTAAATGCCACAGGTTGATTTAGCGTAATTTCCTGTAAACAATCATTAATAGAAATATTTTCACACTTAATACTTTTAACTTTCAGCCCTTTAAAATCTTCCTTAGAATATGTAAATCCCAAACCTGTTCTTAAAGCAAATTCATCAAGCGTTTTCACCAACGGACTACCTGCAGAGGCCACAAACGAAACTTTTTGTGTAAGTTCCTGCCCCTGTAATGATAGTGCAAAAAATACAGTTGCAACAGTAAGTCCGCATTTCATTTTTTTACTCATTATAATTGATTTCCTTATTGTTAGATTTTCTTATGAATTAGTTTTTTATTTTTTAAGCGTGTAGGTATTTGTATTGTGTTTTTCCACTTCAAGCCCGACTGCAAAGGCCAGGATGTCGATATTATCGTCCACACTTCCTTTAAGCTCGGCCGAAATCTTTTTTGAAGCGATCTCGTTAGGATAAATTATATTTATTTTGTAATGCTCTTTGATCACATTGATAATCTCACCGAAAGGAACTTCATTAAAGCTGAGAGATTCAATTACCGCAATTTGTTTTCCTGATTTTTTATCGGTCTTTTTTGAATAAATTGCCGCCGTGCGCGATATTCCGAAATTTGTCCAGACCTGGTTAGGTTTCAGGTAAGAAAGAGCTGTACCTTCATAAGAAACGGCTACTTTACCTTCATACAAATCGACAGATTTTTTATTTCCGGACTGTGAGATTTTAAATACTGTTCCTAAAACTTTGGTATTGAAGTTTTCAGCCTCAACAACAAACGGATGTATTTTTGATTTTGCTACAGAAAATATGGCATCACCTTTTAAGCTCACCAATCTGGTATCTTCAGGAAAAGATTTTTCTACCGTTAATTCAGCGCCTTTTAATAAGTTGACAATAGAACCATCTTTAAGAACTACTTTCAGACCGGAAGATTCTGCAAAATAAACATCAGGCTGGAAATATTTTTTGTAGACAGAAACGCCACTTAACGAAAGCAACAATACCAATATTGCTGCAGGTAAAAATTTAGCCATCTTAGCTGAGGTAAAATATCTGCCGGAAGTGGCGGTATCATTTTGATGTTTTATATTTAACAGTATTTGTCTTTTTGTATGGTTAAAATGGTGCGTATCTAAATCTTTTAATGCACTCTCCTCCAATAATTTTGAAAGTGCCGATTCGTCTTCTGTCAGTTTTTTGCCCGAAATTTCTCTGCCCCAAAAAAAGAAAATAAATGCTTGTAGTTTATTATCTTTATTATTTCTCATTCTGATAAGTTGTTTTATATTTTTCTTTGTTATTATTCGCCAATCTCCTACTGATTAATTCATTTAAACTTAACATTAAGATCCTATTTTTGTGGTGTAAAAACTATCCCATGAGTAAGACGGATTTGGTTCTTCTGAAAAAAATCAGAACTGGGGATCAGAATGCTTTTTCACTTCTGTATAATCGTTACTACGAAGGTCTTTACAAGATGGTCTTCGTAAGAACAAAAAATAAATACAGCACTGAAGAATTGCTTCAGAATTTATGGCTAAAAGTTTTTGAAAATCCAGAGTTTGTTCAGGTAGACGATGAAGAAAGTGCCAGAAAGTACCTGTTTCGATATATGCATTTTAGGGTTATTGATTCTTTTAAAGCAGAAAACAGTAATCCCGAAAATTTAGATATATCAGAAGATTTAGCAGATGATATAAGTGTTTCGGAGTATTTTGAAATTTTTGAGGAAAACGATATCCAAGAATTATTTTCTATGATTACAGAAGTTTTGTATGATGTGACCGATACAGAACAAAAAGTGTATGACCTGAGAATACGCCAAAACAAAACCGTTAAAGAAACAGCCCAAATATTGGGTATCAGCGATAAAACAGTGCATAATAAGCTGAGCAGTGTTCTTACAAAAATTCGTAGTAAAGTAGAACCAAAATACAAATCCTCAAAAAATCTGCTTTACCTTTTGATCTACATTGAAGCTGCTGCGGTTGTGAATTTTTAGATGAACTATAAAATTTTTTTGAACTATTTTTGATATTCTTTTTATAGTTAAATAAAGCTAAATGCTTCTCTGAATATTGAAAAGCTTTCAGCTACAGCATTATCATGACAGTTTCATTTTACCACTCATACTGATCCAATTTTTTTCCGACCATTTACGTAAATTCTGTACATGCATACTGTAGCCTTCTATCAGAATGAAAGACCAGTTGGTTATCATCTTGCAAGATTATCAAATCTCACTTAAAAAAACTAATATTCAACACCTTAAAAGAAACGCGGGAAATAATTCCCGCGTACCAAATCACAATCTAAGAAAACAGCAAGGAAATAATTTTTGAAAATTGTAGTAAAAAACAGCTTATTGTTTTTAATCCTATACTGTATCTTATATTTTTACTTCTGTTCGTATTCGGTTTCCCATTCGTTACCGTCATCTCCTTTGTGGCCATCCATTTTAATAAGGAAGTTTTTGGCCGGGAAATAAGGCTTCATATGGATATCCAAGTGAATCCTGTCTTTCTGTACAGGGTCTTGTTCGAACTTTCTGATCTCAAAATTTTCGATAAGCTTACCCGGACCGGTAATCCCGTCAAGAAAACGAACAATCTGGTTCATAATTTCTTTTCTTGTGACAGCGGTGAAGTTCTCAAATGCCCTTCTGTTCAAGAAATCCATCAATACTTTGGTGACATAATCGAAAACTCTTACTACCGAGTAAGTCTGAAGCCCCAAATTATCACCGTTGAATAAAGTTTTACCGGAAAATGCCATTACTTTTCCGTACTCGTTTACCATTGGGATCAATCCAAGATTTTCAAGATTGGCAATTTCACTTTTCTTAAGATCGAATTTTACACCATCTGTTTCATTAATGCCACCAAACTTTTTACCTGCAGTTACCTGAGACATCAGCGTATGATAGATTTTCCCTGCCAATGCAGCAGAAGGCGGAATGTAAAGATCTTCTATTTCGTTGATCTCTTCAAATCTTCCTCTTCCTACCAACCAGTTACAAGTCATCAAAACGTTTGCTCTGTAGACATCTCCACCCGTTAAATAAGCCTGATCAAACATTTCCATTACATCATCCGGCTCATCAAGGTGTTCGAAATCTGTAACCATCATTACTTTGTTTTCGTGAGCAAGTTTAGCCCATTTTTCTACCACCTTATTAGAACCCAAATATCCTGGAATTACAAGAATTCCATAGTTGTTTTTTAGATCTAATCTGTCGTAATTATCAGACAGTTCTGCGTGAATGGTATCAATGAAACGTGTATTATCAAGATCTTTCAGCTGCTCAAGGTTTGCATTCACAATTGTGATATTTTTCACCTTGTCAGATTCTGTATTTTTATAAAATAAAGCAGCGGTTCTGTAATTACCTTCAAGCTCTCTTGTAATATCAATTGCTTTGGATAAATTTTTTGAAAGCAAATCTTCCGATGATTTTCTTTGATCTTCACAGTTTGCTACCATATCTGTCAAAGATTCGTTATTGCTGAGTACGCTTGCCCAAAGCTCAAGCGTTTTTTTCAATGTCTCTCTTTCTTTTTCCTTACCCAGTTCTGTAAGGAAGATCTTCCTTCTTGCTTTCCTATCCGGATTGATGTTTTGCACCCCTTCGATAGATGTTTCCAGAAGATCAAAACCTCCGTATCTGGCTAATTTATTAAGGCTGCTTTCTAATGATGCAGCGCCTTTTTTTTGTTCTAATACAGGTGAAACATTTGCCTGTACAGATTCTTCTTGCTTTGCCATAGTTTGTGTTTTAGTTGTTATTTGTAGTATTGTTGCTTTCCAGCTCTTTAATTAAAGATTGAAGGGTATCGATCAATCCTTTCTTAGCATCAGGATCTTCTAATGCAGCCTTCAGAATCTTGTTTGTCTTCAGCTGTTTGATGATTTTCTGATACTGATCTTTTTCTGTTTCAAGACCACTTAAAAATCCGCTCTGGTTTGTAATTCCTTTAGTCCCGAAATCACCCAGGTTTTTAAATTTTAAGTTTTCCATTTTCACAGATCCGTTTGCGTCTTCAAAATCTACTTTTATTTCAGGTTTGAAATGCTCGAAAACTTTGTCAATTGTGGTAAGACCTTCTACGAGTTCAGGTTTTACAGGATCTTCTGCGGTCAGCTTTTGTGCTAAAAGCGTTCTGTTTTGAGGGATCTCAAAAATCGCCTCACTTGCGTTTAGTGGAACTTCATTTCCACCAATTCCTTTGTTTGTTAACATAAGTGTTTTTTTAAAGGGTTAATAAACGTTTTTAATTAATATCATAAATTTTTAAGGTGATATTCTTATTTTTCAAAAAGTCTGTAAGGGTAAATATTGGCCGAAGCATTTTTCAGTTTCAATAGAAAACTTTCACACAGATATTCCCATTCTGAAGCTTTTATCGATTCTTTTACTTCGGGATTCCTGATGAGGTAAATGTCAATCGTTCTGCTGAATCCTCCTTTCAGAGAGACTTCTTTTTTTGTTCCTTTAGAAACTTCCACATCTTTTATTGTATTTTTAAAATGATTCTGCCCAAAAACTCTTATATCTGCCACTGTCACGATCCTGCCTCTTGTCAGTAAAGAATTTCTGTATTCTAAAATTTTATCCTGTGGTGAAAGGCTTTTTCTTCCTCCCGCAGAAGATTTGATCATTATGGCAGTTTTATCCAGTGCCAAAGCATTCGAACCTTCCACCGTTAATACCGTTGCAGGCTTTATGTCGTTTCCTTCTTCTGCATGAGTAAGCCAGTACGAAATATTGCAGGCAATTTCAGAATCCTGAGAATCGGAAGTTATAACCAGATAAGGATTATTGACCTGAGAAAAACTTTTTTCTTTTGCCAATTGATGCAGAGCTGCGACATTCTGATTAATCTGCCTTAAAGTTTCTTTCGCCGAATCGCCGCCAATTCCTGAAAAAGCAGCCGTTTCATCTTTTATTAATTCTAAAAGATATTGTAAAAGTTCTGAAGCTCCCCGCTGGTCAAATCTCGAAACTCCTCCCCTTCTTAAAACAGCAGAAATACCATTGTTTTCAGTATAATTTTTCACATCAAACCTCCTTCCTTTATCATCAGAAACATAGTCCAGATCAAGGAAATGATCTTCAGACTGTATCGGGATAATGTTGAGTCTTCCGCTTACCCTGTGATAGGAAGTTACGTTATGTATATTCACCACCGGAATACAGTTGAGCGTGAGATTTACATTTTCTAAAACTTCGCTTACAACCGCTTCTGAAAACCTGAACTTCAGCCAAAAAATATCACTGTCTTCTGACAGTTTATTTTGCTTAAAATATTTTTCAAACAATTCTTCTTTTTCAGGCTTGTCTTCATGCAATAATTTTTCTTTCAATGTGAAAAAATTGGAGAAATAATACTGGTTGACATCTGCATAAATATGCTCCAGATCTGAATAATTTTTTGTAATGATGTTTTCGAGATTGATGCTTTCTTTTTCTACATTATAACCTTCCTGCAATGAAAATTTTCTTTCTCCAAAATAGATTTCTGCCTGCTTCAGATAATAAAAGAATAGTTCTTTCTGATAATTGTTATTGATATCGATATAAAACATCAGGTTTTCAAGATCGGTTTTTTCTTTGCAGCGGATTCCGACCCACATTTCTCCGGAAGGTATATGCTGTTCAGTTTTTGCGAGCAGATCTGTAAAAAAGAAGCTTTCAATGCGGTTCAAAGTATTTCCGTAAGCAATAAATTCTACTTTGGCGGTCGTAAGTTTGGCTTCAACAGTCGGACAAAAGAAAATATCCTTAGTTCCGGTTTCACTAGGATTAAAGACATTATGAATACGTTTGCTGGTTTTAAAATGATGATATGGCGATATCAGTAGCAGAAAGAAGAAGACTTATGATAGGATCAAAGGAAGTCTCTGTTTCCAGCTCGTTGTATCCCCAAAGTCTTGCGGCTCTTCTTAATATTCTGTCTTTTATTCTTTCCTGATTCATTAGTGATTTGTGTATTTTAATATGAAAGAGGCCCTACAAAAAAGGAATTCTGGAAAAGAAAAGATCTGTCGGTTTCCAAAACCTGTCCTTTCACAGAGATTATCACTCTTTTTTTCATTCTTCTTTTTCCAAAAGTTCCGAGGTTATGATCTTTAACAGAAACTTCAACGTCTTCAAGCAGAAGTCTTTTCTCATGCATTACAATCGCTTTTTTCATAGAATGGGTAATAAATTCCTTCAGGCTGTTATCGGTTTTCAGAAGATCAAAATCCATTTCCCATATTTCTACTCCGAAGGTTTCGTCAAACTTGCATTCACCTAAAGCGGTTGTAGAAATCAAAAAAATCTGCTGGCTTATAGAATTATCAATAGAAATTTTTTCGGCATCCTTTTTATTGATAAGTGCCTCAAAATCTAATGGTATTTTATAATAAATCCCTCTCATATTATTTGTGTTTTGCTAAAAGAGTAACTTTTTACAGATAGATCATTCTTTTAATATTCCCTTTATCATCATACTCGAAATTCTTGGCAACTTTCTGTCTTTTGATGATCTGCAATTCAACTTTTGGTGTCAGTTTTAAAAATTTTTCACGATACAAAATATCTCCTATAAAGCTTTTCCCATCATTGTTGTCGACAATCATAAAATATTGGGTTCCTGCTTCCGGCATTTCAAATTCGTTGATGTTCCCGGAATATAATATTACATTCCCGCCATTACCGGAAAGCTGATAGATCAGTTTATCCTGGTCAAGCTTGCGATGTCTGGAAATATCAAATTTTTCAATCTTTWCCATGAGTGGTTCGTAAGCAATATTTTCATACAAAAAAGAAGTTTTATCAAAACGTTTGATTCCTAAAAACGATAAAAAACTTTTTTTGACAGACGTTTTCACAAAGCTCAATGTATCGCGTGTTACCTGATAAGCCTCAGTTTCATTGGTTTTATCATCTGTTATCGTCATTTTATAAGTAGGAATTTCAACTTCTTTATCATTTATTTTCAAATAAACTTTTCCTGCTTCCTGATCAGAAATAATCAGCGAAATGGTATGCTTGCGAAGTCCCGAATCGCTGCGTACCACAATTTCGTCTCCTTTTTCATTGTCTGCAGACCCGGAATTGGAAATTCCCAGGTTCAGATTAAGTTCCGGAAGCGGGCTCATTTTTCTTTTTTTTAATTTTCACTTCGTTTGTTTTTTTAATTTTATAAACAGAGAGGCAATCTAACTGATTATCGATATCAATATTCTGAACTTCACTTACATACAGCTCATAATTTTTTTTATAAGTGTATAATTTCATCATATCAATATCATTGTGTCTCAGTTTTTCAAATTCTTTTTTGCTGAGCTGTTTTACAAAAAAACCATCACAATTCAGCTTGAATCCGTTTTCATAGGTTACAACCTCTCCTGTTTTAAAATAAACATCTAAAACCTTATCTTTTTTTACACATACATTTTTATCTAAAATCTGGATGTACATAAAGACTTTATTCTTTCTTTTCCCCAGTTGCAGCGTCGCATAAACATAATCTACGTTATTAACTCTAAGCTGCAATGAAGGTGTACTGGCAAATTCTTTTTTATCGAGTTTCTGCTTTGTCTGCACCACTCCGCAATCATAGCTGGGATATAATCCGGAGCTGTCTGGTACTATTTTCTTCTGGGCATTTGCCGAAAAAACGCCGATAAGAAAAATAATAAATATGAATAATGATTTTTCCATTTTCAAATTATTGAGCCTGATACAACTGACGACAAACATCAAGATCTGTCTTTATTTTGTCATATTCTTCCTTCAGAGTTTTATTAATCGTACTCAGACTATCCATTGTCATTTGGTTTCCGGATAGCTGTTTGATCTGCTTTTTCGCATCCACCAGATCTTTAAAGGTCATAATGGTGTTGTTGTACATAATTTTATTTTTCAGTGTGTCTTTCGGCAGTTGCTTGTACATATCTGCAAGGATAGACAATGACAATTTTTCGTTAAAAAAATCATTCTGACCGGGAACACCTATCGAATCTACTGCAGCTTTTACCTTTTCCAGCTGAAACGAAAATTTTTCCTGCGTTGCCATTTCTTTTTTCATTTTTGTATTTTCAGCCTTTAGCAAACTGTTTTCTTTAAATGGAAAATAGGCATTAAAAAATACCGCAATAAGCAAGATGACAACTGTGATCACGAAAAACAAAATGAAAAACGAGAAAGCTCTTGATCTTTCTTTTCTATTAAGGACTTCCATATATTTTAATAGTTTTATTGATGGTTGATAAATAGCGAGTTACATTTCATAAACTTATTATCAGCAATCATTTATAAATTGTTTAATTGTTAATCTGCCAGAAAGGTTCTGCTTCGTTTAGAATGGATAACCGAATCTCTGTCGTCTGTATTTTCTGAAACGAAAATGCTTCCGTCGCGTTTTTTACCGATATAATCTAATCTGTTAAGAACAGAATACAATTCTTCAAGTGTTTTCATAAAAGTTTTTACTTTCACAAGGGCTGCATCCATCTGGTTATGGTTATAATCTGTATTGATTACCTCAGAAAATATGGTTTCAAAATATCCCTGGCTTACATTACACCATTCAGCAAAATAATTAAGCAGCTCCTCTTTTCCGGCTCCGGAACGGGCGTCAATAAAGTTTTTCAGAACTCTTGCCAAAGCAATGACAGACAACAACATATTAGCCGGAGCAGTATGCGGAGAAAGCCATCTGAATCTGTTAATTTCCTGACCCAGATAATTCAGGGTTTTATCTGCCATTAAAGTCATCATTACAGCCAGTGAATTGCTTTGCTTTTTAACATGAATTTTTTGCTCGATCTGTACTGCATACAATTCTATCTGCCCATAAAAACGGTCAATTTCCACATAAAGATCCTGTAATTTTTTACTGCTGGAAACACTTACACAAGGCGGAATATAATCTTCATCGATCCTCGATTCACTTCCATTCACCAGAATTTTTCCTATTGTAAGATAACCTGTTCCAAAACCCAATGTATTTTTAAGTTCTTTTTCAGGAATCAGGTTTAATGAATATTCGGGTTGCGTATAAGGATATCTTGGCGGATTTTCTTCGGGATCCGGCTCTCCGAAAGGCATTCTTTTAAAATGGTTTACCGAAAGACAAGCCATCAGAATCAGGCTTTCATTCTCCTTTATTTCATAAACAGCTTCGGGATACGGAATTGATAAATTAATTGCTTCAGAACTTCCCGATCCGATATCTATTCTCGATCCGTTCGGTGTTATGGCATGACATTCTTCAACCTTTATTCTGAGTAATTTATGGTTATCGATAATTAAGTTCAACTTAATGGAATCATTGACCGGTAATAATCCGTAATTAATCATCGAAGTATGAACTCCGACTGCATCTCTCGCAGAATCGCTCACGAAATTCTGAACATCTGCGAAGTGGTTTTTATTGATTTTCATCCCGTCTATCCAGTTTACGGGGAAATGGTTTAATTTTTCTATCATTGTATTTTTATTATTCGGTTATAACTCTTTCATTATCTTTTTCTTTATCATATTCAAAATCCGGCTCACCATCCGTTTTTCTGTTACCAGACAGTTTCAACTCATTGGTTCTCATACAAAATATCACACTGTTTTCCTCAATTCCGTTCATATAAAGTGTAAGATCGGGATCAATATATTTTGTGGATTCATACCATTTTGGCTGTAAAAAGAAAACCCAGCTGTCAAGACCATTCGGACCTTCTATTTCGATTTGCTCTTCTGTATGCCTTTCATTATAATCGATTACAAAATTGTAAAAAAGCCTTCCGAAGTCTACTCTTGTAGGTCCTTTTGCACGGTAAACGCTGTATTTTTTTGCGTAACGGTCTTTATCCATCAAAAAAGTAAATACAACCAGATCCCGCATTTCTTCATCACTTACACCGGCAAGTTCTTTGTAATTTTCAGGAAATTGCCATGTTTTATAAACCTTCGGCGGAATTGCCATTGCTTTATTAAAAGTATCGTTTAAAAAAGTAGGGATGAAGAAGACTATAAAATGTCCGAGCATTAAAAATAAAAAATCAATTCCGTTCAGAAAGGTGTAAATAAGGATAAAAGGAATTGCTGAATAGGCAACCGCAATAAGAGCGAAGAGATATTCAATCCCATTTTTTTCTACTCCGAATTTTTTAAAATAACTTTTGTACAATGAGCAGTGGATAATGCCCATCACCAAAGAACAGATCTGATAAAATATAAACTCGTAAAGATTATTATCCTGAAAAAACTTATTAAATCCTAAAAAAGCAATGATAGAATAGATAAAAGCGACAGAAAAAAGGTAAGTATAAAACTTGCTCTTATATTTCTGCTTAAAATCTGGTGCTTTTTGAGAAAAAAGCATTGTAAGTATAATACTGACCGCTAAAAATATCAAAACAGCCACCAGTATTTTTGGATCAAATAAATTCGTAAAATATTTTTTCAATTGTGTCATATCCGTGTATTATATCCTAATATTGAGTTTTGTTGTGCGCTGAATTCAAAATTTTCTTTTTCCTTGAGAAGTAAAATTGTAGTTACTATTTCTACTTCGATCGGAAAAAAATATTCATAAAAAAGATCAACAAATCTTTTCATTACCCCGTCGTGTATGTAATCGGAAAAATTAGATCTTTCCAACGGACCAATCTGCAAATTGAAATGGCTTGAGTAATCGTCATAACTGTTTCCTGTAATAAGTTCCAATCCTAATCTGGATTCTCCGAGTAAAATACTCTGGTCTTCATCCTGATATCTTTGGTGACCATTATTATTGATCGTTACTTTTTCTTCAATCAGCGATGAAAGAATCTCGCAGGCAAGCTCTATATTGCCCACTATTTTGTAAGCATACGGAAGTATCCTGATAAATTTTGAAACCAAAATCGGAGGAAGATCTTTAGTTATTCCCCAAAAATTATAAAACATCTCCGGAGTTAAAAAACCATTAAGCTCTGATAAAAATTCCTGCTCAAACCCTTCTATTTCCACACCATAGCTGAATATCTCATTCTCAAAAGGCTGAAAAAACGTCCTTGCCGCTTTTTGTTGTTTTTTTTGAACCTGATATTCCCTTATCATTCTGTCTACATCTTTTTCGGGAGTATCGTTTCTTGGTGTATGCACCATATTTTCGGGCAGCATATCATAAAAACTGTCCCTTGAAAGCTCGAGTTTTAATAAATCCTTCGCATCAAAATCGTAATCTACAACATCAGTATTCAGAACATCAAACCGATACGCTCTGGAAAACTGGCCTTCTTTGGAAATAATATATTCTGATTCTGCAATATCATTATTTTTCAGAAGGTTATTGATGAGTACTTCAGCCCGAATATCGTACTGCAGAGAAGTAATCTGTTTTGCAAGGTTATTGAGTTTTTCCATGATCAGTCTTTTGGTTTTAATCTTCCGGCTGCGATATATCTCAGCTGGAAATATTCATCATTAAAATCATAAATATTAAGTCCTGTCGCTGTACATGCCAATATTC
>NZ_JBFRGA010000037.1:0-16131 GCF_052115105.1 Chryseobacterium sp. 2TAF14 | reverse complement strand
GTCCACAATTGATCAACGATATTAATCAGGAACTTTTAACGAGAGCTGGTAGAATTTCGAGATAATTTAGTCTTAAAATATAAAAAGCAAAATCGATGAGGTTTTGCTTTTTTTTTAAATATTTCACAGATAAAGCAGATTTTATCATAACTTTTATCTGCGAAATTTGCTAAATCTGCGAGAGAATTTTTCATATTAAATAAAAAAATGCGAAATCGTATAAATAATCAAACCCACCAATCCGCCGACCAAAGTTCCGTTGACGCGGATAAATTGTAGATCTTTCCCGACTTCAAGTTCCAGTTTTTCGCTGAGTTCTTTTCCTTGCCAGTTTCCAACGGTTGAGCTTATCAGATTTCCTGCTTGATGCGTGTTTTTCAAAATGTATTTGTAGGCGGTTACTCTCACCCAATGATCGATTTTATTCTGAAGATTTTCATCGGTTTTTAAGTTTTGAGAAAACTCGTTCAGATTTTTTGAGAGATAATTTTTTAAAGTAGAATCATCATTCTGAAGCTCTTCTATCAAAGTTTTTTTAATAGAAATCCAGATGTCTGTAGAGTATTCTGCTAATTTATCGTTCTTTAAAAGGTCATTTTTAATGGTTTTAAATTCATTATTCCATTTGGGATCTTCTTTTAAATCTTGAGAAAATTCATAAATTTTTTTGGTAATTAAATCACGAATTTCATGGTCGGAATTTTCTTCCACTTCTCTGAAAAAATCTGAAAGTCCGCTTGCAATTTTATCGGCAATTTTATTATCCACAAAAGACGGAATAAAAGAATAGCTGCCTTTTTTTACCCTTTCCTGAATCATTTCATCATTTTCAATAATGTAATCTTTAATTTGTTTTGAAAGATTGGTAATGATTTTCTGATGGTCGTTTTTATCTAAAAGGTAAATGATTCCGTTTCCAAGAATGGCATTAAGTTTAATATTGTCGGTCATTTCAGACACTTTTTTGCTAATAAAAAGACTCACTTCAGAATCATCGAGCTTATTTAAAATATCTAAAATAATACCTGAAAGATTTTTAATTAAAATTTCCTGGTTTTTCTCTTTTCCGAGCCATTCTCCGACAAAACCAGTGATTTTTAATTTCTGAATATAAGGACGAATCGTTTCTGGCGAAAGAAAGTTAGAAACCACAAAGCTTCCCAAATTATCTCCCAGCTTATCTTTGCTGTTTTCAATCAAATTGGTGTGAGGAATCGGCAAACCGAGAGGATGACGAAAAAGCGCCGTTACGGCAAACCAATCTGCCAAAGCTCCGACCATTGCAGCTTCGGAAAAAGCACGTACATAACCGATCCAGTGAGAGTTGTTTGACTTTTGTAAAATGGTGGTAATAATAAAGATGATCGCCATCAAAACAAAAAGTCCTGTGGCAAAAGCTTTGTATTTTTTAAGCTGTTTTCGTTTGGCTTCGTCATTCATATTCTCAAATTTAGTAAATTTGGTTGTATTTTTTTACCACAAAAGTCACAAAAGCTGTACTTGAAATTTCAAGAGTATAGAAAGAAGATCAAAGATTTTCAAAAGCTAATGTGTTCTTTTTACACAGTTAAAATTTAACTTATAAAATCTAATGTGTTTAAATCTTTTGTGGTGAAATTTTAAGTTATTAAATATTTTAAACAAAATCTTATGCAAAACGAAGCAAAAAACAATCCATATTATTCAAGAACAGATACAACAAAACTGAATGTTTCGAATGACGAATGGTTTAAAATCCTTTCACCGGATTTGTATGCCATTGCACGGGAAGCTGCCACAGAAAGACCTTTCACAGGAAAGTATAACGAGTTTGATGAGTTGGGAGAATATTATTGTGCGGTTTGCGGAAATCATCTTTTCCGATCCAACCAGAAATTTATGAGCAGCTGCGGTTGGCCAAGTTTTTTTGAAGCCGATAAAAATGGAGTAGCTTACAAGCGCGATTCTTCTCACGGAATGGAAAGAATCGAGGTTGTTTGCAAACGTTGTGATTCTCATTTAGGTCATGTTTTTAATGACGGACCCGCTCCGACAGGCACAAGATACTGTATGAACTCTATAAGTTTGGAGTTTGTTGCTGATTCTGAAAAATAATCGATGGGAGTTAAAGTTTCTTAAATTGAGTTAAACTTTTTTAGATTTAACTTATTGATAATTATGATTTTATAAATTTGTACCCGGAATTTTAATTTAACATAATATTTAATGAAAGGATTTTATAGCTTATTAGGCATTGTGTACATGGTAACGACTTCTTTTTATGTTTCTCCCAAAATTGAGATGGCAAAGAATGAAAATATCAGCACAAAAAAAATAGTAACTGCAGTTGAAATTAAATCTGAAAAAAGCACAAACGAAATGAGTTCTTCTGAAGAACTTTACAATTCTATACTATTCGAAACAGACCATAAACTTAATTTTGATGTTTTTTCTAAAGCAATTTTAGGGTTTAATAATCTTAAAAAAGCCGGGAAACTAGATGAAAGCGCACACTTATTAACGGTTTGCGATTTTTCTATGTCGTCAAATACCAAAAGACTTTGGGTGATTGATATGAATGAGAAAAAAGTGCTTTTCAATTCATTAGTTGCTCACGGGAAAAATACGGGTGAAGAATTTGCAACGAATTTTTCTAACACAGAAAGTTCTTACCAAAGCAGTCTTGGTTTTTATATCACAGACGCAACTTATGAAGGCGGAAACGGATATTCACTGAAGCTTTTAGGAATGGATAAAGGTTATAACGATGCAGCTTTACAAAGAGCAGTTGTAATGCACGGTGCAGATTATGTAAGCGAAGAGTTTGCAGCGGCACACAAAAGAATTGGAAGAAGCTGGGGTTGTCCTGCAATTCCGAGAGCATTAGCACAACCGATCATCAATACAATAAAAGGGAAGAATTGCCTTTTTATTTATTATCCCGATCAGAATTATCTTTCATCATCAGAATGGTTGAAAGAAGCATAAAAACAAAAGCAGTCAATTTTTTGACTGCTTTTTATTTGACTGTAGATTTCTTGCGGGTCGTATTGGCTACGCAGAATCTAAAGATTTCTGACGAAGGAAGAATTTCTTAATAAATCTTAACTTCTTAATTAAATCTTAATGGTTTGAGTTATCTTAAGAAAACTTTTTAAACACCAAAGTCGCATTATGCCCTCCAAAACCAAAAGCATTGCTTAGCGCAAAGTTAATATTCTTCTCTTTTGCCTCACCAAAAATAATATTGACATCTTTCGGGATATTCTCATCAATTTTATGAAGATTAATAGTCGGCGGAATAATTCCTTTTTCAATCGCTTTAATCGAAAGAATAGCTTCGGCTGCTCCTGCAGCTCCCAACAAATGACCGGTCATTGATTTTGTTGCGCTTACATCAAGGTTTTTACTTCCTTTAAATAATTTGCTGATTCCTTTTAGCTCAACCAGATCTCCAAGTGGAGTAGAGGTTGCGTGAGGATTTAAATAATCAATATCTTCAGTGTTTGCTCCGGCTTCATTTAATGCCAATTGCATTGCTTTTATTGCGCCAATTCCATCAGGATGAGGTGCGGTCATGTGATATGCATCGGCGGTCATTGCGGCTCCTACTAATTCTGCGTAGATTTTTGCGCCTCTTGCTTTAGCGTGTTCGTATTCTTCCAAGACCAAAGCTCCGGCTCCTTCTCCCATTACAAAACCATCACGGTCTTCATCATAAGGTCGGCTTGCTGTAGTAAAATCGTCATTTCTTGTAGACATGGCTTTCATTACAGAAAATCCGCCAACAGAAGCGGGAGTAATTGCAGCTTCAGAGCCGCCGCTGATGATTACTTTGGCTTTTCCTAAGCGGATGTAATTGAAAGCGTCCATCAATGCTGTATTTCCCGTTGCACAGGCAGAGATTGTTGTATAATTAATTCCCTGAAGACCGAACTTCATTGAGATCATTCCCGAAGCCATATTTGCAATAAACTTAGGGACAAAAAAAGGATTAAATCTCGGATTGTGATCATTTTCTGCAAAATTCATCACTTCGCTTTCGAAAGTCCACATTCCGCCTTGCCCGGTTCCCCAGATTACGCCAGTATCAAACGGATCCATTTTGTCAAATTCCAATCCTGAATCTTTGATTGCTTCTGCAGATGAATACATTGCGTATTGTGAAAAAAGGTCACTTCTTTTTATTTCATTGTGATTTAAATATACTTTAGGATCAAAGTTTTTTACTTCACATGCAAAGTGTACTTTAAATTTTTCGGTATCGAAATGCGTAATTTTATTGGCGCCACTGACTCCGTTGATGCTGTTTTGCCAGAATTCTTCAACATTGTTTCCCAAAGGCGTTACTGCGCCCAATCCTGTAATGACAACTCTTTTCATAGGTGGTTCTTTATTTTTTTAATCATTAATTTACTTGAAGCATTGAATATTTTTTTAAGTTGAATTTATTCTATCAACCATCAACTAAAAACCATCAACAATTTATCCGGTAAAATGATTTTATATTTAGTTATTAATTTTAAAAAGATTTGAGGTTCCTCTTGCGATGAGCCTTGTTTTGTCTGCGTTCCAAATCTCGCATTGCGCATTCACAAACTGTTTTCCTCTTTTAATAATTTTTGTTTCGGCTACAATAATATCATTTTCTTTTGCCGTTGAAAAATAATCGATGCTGTTATTTATGGTTACGATAAAGTTTTTTTCGTTTAAAGAAAACATTGTGGCGCCGATAATATCATCCATAATTGCGGCCGTTACTCCGCCGTGCATATTTCCCATCGGGTTTAGCCATTCTTCTCTTACGGTATATCGAAATTCAATCTGACCTTCTTCCGCCGAAATAACCACCGGATTGAGCCATCTCATAAAAGGAGAGGGAGAAGCGGTAAACTCTTTTCCGACAAAAGATTTTAATGCCTGTAATTTATCCATAACATTTATTTATTGAGAATTTTTTTTAATTTCTTTGTCGATAAGCGTCAAAATCCTGTCTAAAGCAAGATTTAAATGTTTCTCGTCGCCCGTTGTTTTTGAAAGCAAAATTCCGCCTTCAATAAGGATTATGAAAAGTGAAGCGTATTGTTCAGGATCTATTTCCTGAGTAAACTCATTATTAATTTGTCCATCTTTAATGATTTCCGAAATGGTTTTTGTCCAGTCTTCAAAAGATAATTTTACCTGGTTATTTAATGCCGGGAAAGTATCGTCAGATTCTGTTGCTGCGTTCATCAGCGGACAACCTCCATTTAGAAAAACCAACTGCCAGTTTTTTCTGTAAAAAGATACAAAAGCGTGTAGTTTATCAGACGTTGTCGGAAACTCTTCACTGAAGGATCTCATCAGATTTTTTTTGAGGATTCCCGAATTGTACTTGTAAACTTCAAGCGATACTTCGTCTTTATTTTCAAAATTTCCGTAGATGCTGCCTTTGGTAAGGCCGGTTGCTTCTGTAATATCAGATAAAGACGTAGCAGTATAGCCTTTGGTATTAAACAAAGTTGCCGTTTTCTCGATAATGAATTGTTTTGTCTTTTCTGCTTTTGACATTTTCAAAAATCAACGTACAAATATACGCAAATATACCGATTGGTATATTTTTTTTAAAACTTAAAATTTTATTAATTTATTTGTTGAAACGGAAAGAGTATGATTTGACGTTTTAGTTCAAGCTATTTAGATTTGTTTTAAAATGAAAAAACGGGCTTTAGCCCGTTCCTATTGATGATAATTCCTATTTTTATCTTTGTAATTAGTTTGCCAAAGTAGCATTCAAACTAATTTCAAAACTGAAAGCCTGACTTACAGGACAGCCCTCTTCAGCGATCTTCGCATACTTTTGAAAATCTTCTTCAGAAATTCCTGGGATTTTAGCGGTTAAAGTCAATTCGGATTTTGTGATTTTTCCTGCTGCAGGATCTAGTGTGATTACTGATTTTGTGGTTAATTCTTCCGGAGTAAAACCCGCTTGCGTTAATTCTGCACTCAGTTTCATGGTAAAACATCCTGCGTGAGCTGCAGCAAGAAGTTCTTCAGGATTTGTTCCCACTCCCTCTTCGAAGCGGCTTCCGAAAGAATATTGAGTTTGATTTAAAGTAGTGCTTTGTGTTGTTAAATGTCCTTTTCCTTCCTTTACGGTACCGTTCCAAACGGCTGTTGCGTTACGTTTCATATTAAAATTTTTGATGTTTAAATTTAACATAAAGATACAAAAAAGCATGATTTCATAATCATTAAATTATCGAAACCATGCTTGTTTTAATTTGAGAATTTGAAAATGAGTCAATTCGGAAATTATAAAAACCTCCCAATGTCAAATTTAAAATGTTACATCAAACCCAACGTAAAAGTTAGCCTTCATAATCGGAGCGTACACCATTCCGCCATCAAAATAATTTCCGAAAGGATTTCTGAAATCCATGATCGCATTTTCCTGATGATAGGAAGTTAGGTTTTCACCTCCTAAATAAGCTCTTAATTTTTTATTGAAATTTCTGGAAATCTGTGCATTCAAAACTGCATAAGATTCAGAATACATCGGCAATTGAAATTCTGCCGGATTGCTTGACGTATTTGGAAGTCTTTGTTTTCCTACCCAATTTAGTGTGGTATCAAAACTCCAGAATCCTTCGTTTTTATTTTTATTGGTCGCATAAGCCAAGTTTAAAAAGCCTCTGTGCTTTGCCATAAAAGGAACTTCACGTCTTCCATCCAAATAATCTGCCTGTACATCATAGTATTTGTAAGCCAATCTCACATCAAAATTTTTGAAAGGAGTAAAATCCCACTGGGTTTGGAATGAGTTGGCAAAAGATTTTCCATCTAGATTATAGAATGATAGTTGCTGAGGTGAGCGATCAAGATCTACCAAAACCTGATCCTGAAAATCTGTTCTGAAAAAATCGGCGACAATGGTAGATTTTTTCCCGAAAATTTTAAATTCCTGTTGTAAACTCACTCCGTAATTCCATGCAATTTCTGGTCTCAAACCGTAAATATCTCCGCCATTTTGTAAAATCTGAATGTTTCTGTTTGATGCAAAATATTGCTGGCTTTCAGCAAAAACATTCGCTGTTCTGAAACCTCTTCCCGCAGAAAGTCTAAGAATGGTTTGCGGAGTAAAGTCATATTTAAAATTCAATCTCGGAGTAAATTGTGTTCCTGCCAAGTTGTGGAAATCAGCTCTTGCTCCGGCTACCAAAGTATATTTTAAGCCTGTTAAAGTATATTCAGCAAAAATTCCAGGAACAATTTCGTTTCTTTTAAAGTTATCAACTAAATAATTTTCTTCATAACCATCGTATAAGAAACTCGCTCCGGCTTTGTATTTATGATTGGTATTTCCTAAAATACTTTCAAAAATCAAATTTGAATAGTAAGTGTGTTGCTGTCCTGAATAATTTCTCAAGCCGAAAAAGCTGTCTTGCTGATGATACACATATTGATTCATCCAGCCTAAGCTTTGATAAGGTTTTCCTTTAAAAACATAACCCGTTTTGTTCCAAACCTGAAATCTTGAAATGTCAATTCCAACACCGTAAAGAGACTGCTCACTTTGAGGAAGTTTTTTGTCGAATCCAATTTGTCCTGCAGTTCGTTCGTCTTTTATGAAATTAATTCCGAAATGCGATCCTAAACCTGAACTTTCCAGGTCGTTGTAATTTAATAGATAGGCTGCATTAATTTGGGTTCCTTTCGGGCGGTCAAGAAAACTGTCGTCATTCATATCGGTGTCTCCGAAAGTTCCGTTACCGTGAAGCAGAAAAGTTTGAGACCATTTATCATTAATTTTTGAAACATTTGTAATATTGACTTCGGCTCTTCCGTTGAAATCTGCGAAAATATTTAAAGAAGTTTCCTGTTTTTCTGCATTTTTCAGAAACTCTGTGTTGATTTGCCCTGTAATGCTTTCGTAGCCGTTGGTTACCGTGCTTCCTCCTTTTGTAAGCTGAATGCTTTCAATCCATCTTCCGGGAATAAAATTTAATCCGTAAGCAGAAGCTAAACCTCTGATTTCAGGCAATAACTCTTTGGTTAAACTTGTATATTTTTGATCTAAACCAAGCATTTTAAGCTGTTTCGTTCCCGTTACGGCATTGCTGAAAGAGACATCAACGGTTGCATTGGTTTCAAAACTTTCAGACAAATTACAGCAAGCAGCCTTTAAAAGTTCTTTAGAATCGATATTAAATACCAAGCCAGCTTCTTTTTTACTGATAGAAGTTGCAGCTTTTGATCCCATAATCATTACTCCTTCAATATTTTTCTCGCCGGTTGCATGAGAATCGTGGCTTGAAACGTCTGTATGATGTTGTTTTTCTTCCGATTTATTATCGGAATGATCAGAATGTACGTTTTCGTTTTTTTCTCCAAACTCAGAATCGCGATCGTAAAGACAGCATCCCGGAAGTTTTTTGTAAACATCCGCAGTTGTTTTATACTTTTCGTTATCGTGACCTGCTTCTGCAATTTTTTTAAGAATTTGATCGGCAGATGTTTTTGATGAATCAAAATCTAAAACTACTGTTTGCTTTTCAGCGCTCCATTCTGCGGAGTTTGCTCCGGCAGATTTTGCTGCTTTTTCTATTCTGGCTTTACAAGATTCACAATTTCCTTTCACAAAAAATTCGTTTTCACCTTTAGAATGATGATTTTCAATGGTTGAATTCTCTGTTTTCAGGTCTCTTTCGTAGTGGCAGCATCCCGGAAGTTTCTGATAAACTTCATCAGAAGCTTTGAATTTTTCATTGTCGTGACCAGCTTCTGCAACTTTTTTCAGAATTTCTTCAGGTGAAATTTTTTCTGAAGTTTCTATGGTAAGAGTCTGCGAATCGATAGAATATTGTGCTGATTTTGCACCTGCTTTTTTTGCGGTTGTTTCAATCCTTTCTTTGCACATTTCGCAGTTTCCTTTTACCTTAAACTGGTTTTTAGAAAGATTTTGTGCAGATACGAATGTTGATAATAAGAATAATGATCCAAGGATTACCTTGGTAATATATAATTTCATTTGTTTAAAATTTAGATTAATTGAATTAATGTAATGATCTGACAATATAAAGTGCAACAATCATTGGTAAATTGTTCAACTTATACATTGCTACATTTTTTTAAATTAACCTAATTTAGGCGGTTGCCAGATTTCTTTTAAACCGTTTGAAATGTAAGGATTTGAATATTGAAACTGAATTTTTGTAAAAGTTTTGAATGTAGAAAACTCCCAAAAATTATTTTTTGCGAAACTATTTTCTATAAAGCTAAAACACACTGCACACGTAGAACAGCAGCCGTCAGTACAAGATTTATGGTCTTTTTTGTTGTCTTTAGAATTGTGGTGACTGCTTTGATCCTTATCGCAACAAGATTTTGTTTTCGATTCTGTTTTGCAGCAGTTTTCCTGTGCAGCCTGAGCATAAAAATTRTCTTTAGGAACTAAAAAAATTCCCAGACAAAAGATAATTAATAATAGCTGTATCGGTTTCACAGTGCAAATTTAAGAAAAATAATTAAAGTGGTGCACCTACTTGTTTTGCACAATCATGCCAAGGTTCACCATGAGCAGGATTATTTTTTGGTTTTGGTCCTGTATTGGCAACGGCAGGCTGAGAAACCGGAACTGGTTGTGTAGCAGCTTGAACAGGAGTGGTGTTCTGAGCTGCAGGTTTACTGTTTAATGGTTGTCCAACAGCGATGTCGCATCTGTGACCAGGTTGACCGTGTGGAGGATTCATTCCCGGAGCGGTTTTCACAGGAGTGCTGTTTTGATTAGGCGTTATTTTCGTAGGATTTACAGAATTCGGGTCGATCTGAATGGTATTGTTACCGTTAACCTGAACGTTTTGAGTTGTGGGATTTTGAGCTGTAGGAGCGCTGTTTAAAGGTTGCCCAACCGGAATTTCACATCGGTGACCCGGTTGTCCATGTGGAGGATTCATTCCCGGTGCGGTAACCATTGTTGCGCCGCTTGAAGTTTTTATTCCTGCCTGATCGATTAAAGACGGTTTTGAAGTATTCATTGCAACGTTGGGCTGAGTTCCCGATTCGTCTTTTAAATATGTTGGTCTTTCGTCTTTTTTACAAGAAGCTAAAATTAAAGAAGTTGCAAAAAGCCCAAAAAGTAAATTTTTCATAATTAAATTTCTATTTTTATAACAATCAAGGTGAAAATTTATATTTAAAATTATGCATCAAAAACTGCCCTGAAAAACAAAATTAGCAAAACATTTTGAAATGTTTTGCTAATTTGAATTTTTTTATGTTGCTATTAACGTTCGTTTAGTTCTTAACCAAAAGTCTGAAACCTTCACCGTGAACGTTGATGATTTCTAAACCTTCATCGTCTTTCAAGAGCTTTCTAAGTTTAGCAATGTAAACATCCATACTTCTTGCGGTAAAATAGTTTTCTTTTTTCCAGATTTTTCTCAATGCCAAATCTCTAGGCATAAAGTCGTTTCTGTGAAGACATAGCAATTTTAAAAGCTCATTTTCTTTTGGTGAAAGTTTGTATTCGTTATCGCCTACTCTCAATTGTCTCAGCATAGAATCAAAGAAAATATTGCTGATCTTAAACTGCTCCTGCTCTTCGTTTTCCAAAGTAGAACTTCTTTGAAGAATCGCCTTGATTTTATATAAAAGCAATTCTGTATCAAACGGTTTTGTGATGTAATCATCTGCTCCCAATTGGTAACCTTTCAAGATGTCTTCTCTCATGTTTCTTGCCGTCAGGAAAATGATCGGGGTATTTTTATCGATCTTTTTTACATCTTCAGCCAAAGAAAAACCGTCTTTTTTTGGCATCATCACATCGAAAATACAGATGTCGAACTCACTTTCTGTAAATTCTTTCAGTCCTTGCTCGCCATCAACTGCAAGCGTAACTTCAAAATTGTTTATTGTAAGATAATCTTTCAGTACTGCACCGAAACTCTGATCGTCTTCTACTAATAATATTCTGTTGCTCATATGTTTTTATATTTTATTATTTGTTTTAACTAATTTATTTATGCCATCGGAAGTTTAATAATAAATTTACTTCCAAGGTCTTTCTGTGACTCTACAATGATCTGTCCTTTATGAAGTTCTACGATTTTTTTTACATAAGAAAGTCCCAAACCTTGACCTTTTACATTATGAATATTTCCGGTTTCTTCTCTGAAGAATTTCTCGAAAATTTTGGTTTTATTGTGGGTTTCCATTCCCATTCCTTTATCTGAAATTTCTAAAACGTACCAATTACCTTCGTTTTTTGTTTTAATACTGATTTCAGGAGCTTCCGGAGAATATTTATTGGCATTATCCAAAAGATTTACCAGCATATTTGAAATATGGAATTCATCAATTTTAAAGTTATAATGAGTTGCATTAAATTCTTCAACAAGCTTCCCGTTTCTCTGCTGAATAATCAGATTAAAAGATTCTGTTGTTTTTTTAATCAATTCTCTTACGTTGGTTTCTTTTAAAAATAATTCTACTTCATTTCGTTCAAGTTTAGACATGTTGAGAACATTTTCAACCTGTTTTTTCATCCTCAGGTTTTCCTGTTTGATGAGGTTTGAATAATATTTTACCTTATCCGGATTGGTGGCAATCTTATCATTTGCCAAAGAATCTGTTGCGACGGAAATTGTAGCCAGCGGTGTCTTAAACTCATGCGACATATTGTTGATAAAGTCGGTTTTTACTTCTGCCAGTTTTTTCTGTCTCATCATATAATTAATAGAAATAATATAAATTCCCAAAATCGTTAAAAGCGAAAGAAAAGTTCCTAAAAGCATTGGCCAGTTATTCATTGCCAAAGAATATTCTTTTTTAGGAAAAACCAAAGCCAGCGTATATAATGTACGGTCTTTATTATCGGTAAATAGAGGGTAAGAATAAGAATTGGCATCTTTTTTCTCTTTAAAAACTTTATTTACAATATTCGTAAGCTTGTTGTTTTTATCTGAAACACCGTATCCGAAATCAGCCGTAATGCCTTTCATTCTAAGCTCTTTGGTGATCACAGAATCTAAAATTACGGGGTCAACTCTTTTACTCAGAGGCAAATTGCTGCCGTTTACTTTTACAAATTCTTTAGAATCGTAATCACCACTTTGAATGTCCTGATTAAGCTCGGTCGTTAAAAGCTCACGATGAGAGCTGTCTTTTTTGATTTTATAAGCTGCATCATCGGTGTACATTTTCGTAAGAAGAAGAGAATCTCCTCTCTTTGAAAGCGGGAGCTGCAGCGTCTCAATAATGTTTCTGTAATAAACAATTGACTTTTGGGTTCCGGAATCCTGAGTCTGTTGTATGGTTGTAAGAGAAGCTTTATCTTTATTTGCTTTTATATTATCTCTGAAATTTGCGTAATTTTCATTCAAAAGTTTTTCAACTTCAATTTCGGCAATGTTTTTTGAGGTGTTTTCCAAAGCGGAATAAACTTTGTTAGAAAATTCTTGTTCTAATGCAACGTAATAGTTTTTGAGCCAATAAAACTGCAGCGTGACAAATACAATAAGTGAAATTGTCATAAAAACCGAGATTATCGGGATGAATTTGTTATTCATTGCATATGGTAATTAAGATTGTGAATGTTAAAATTAAACATTTTAAGATTTGGTAAACAAAAAATGCGCCAAAATATTGTGTATTTTTTCTTAAAAACGCTCTTTTTAACGTTTTATTATAAATCTAGACTCTATTTCTTAAAGAAACTTGTGATAATTTATTAACCAAAAAACCAAAATAACTATGAACTCTAAAATTACCTTTAATCATGATTTTCATACAAAAAGTATTTATGTAATGAAGATTTATCCCGCTGAAATCTCGAAAGTATGGGAATATTTTACAAAGCCGGAACTGCTTGATCTTTGGTGGGCGCCAAAACCGTGGAAGTGCGAAACCGAAAGACTGGATTTTRAAGAAGGCGGAGTCTGGCTATATTCTATGAACGGACCGGAAGGAGAGAAAATATTTTCGCTGGTGAAATACGGCAAAATAGATGAGTATAGAAGCGTAGATGGTATTGATGCTTTTTGCGATGCAAATGGTAATGTAGACGAGAGATTTCCGCAAACAGAATGGCTGATTGGCTTTACGGGAGTGGAAGAAGGAACCAAAATTTCTCTCAATATTCATTTCAAATCTGAAGATGATATGAAAAAACAATTGGAAATGGGATTTGAAGAAGGTTTTAAAATGGGTTTGAATCAATTAGAAGAAATTTTGGATGATTTGAAAAAATAATCTGAATAATTTGAAAATTTGAAATGTGTCAATTCGAAAATTTAAAAAAGGCGCATAAAAAAAGGAAAGTAAGTTTTTACTCTCCATATTTGTTTTTTATTATTGATAAACTCTCAAATTATTTCATTTTCAAATTAATTCTTCATCCTGAAAATATTGAATGATTGCTTTTTTCATCAGAATTTGCTGCTCATTTGGTTTAAGCTCGGGAAGTTTTTCTACTTCTTCGAAATGAGGATAACCGTCATCGTCGTAATGTGAAAATTTATAATACCCGAAAGGTTCCAAAAGCCTACACACCGCAATGTGAAGGATATTCAGCTTGTCGTCTTTGGTGTATTTTTGTTGTCCGCTCCCCAGTTCCTGTATACCGATTAAGAATAGATAAGTCTCAATCGGACTGTTTTTTTCGGTATCAAAATTTTCAATAAAAAATTGTTCTATTTTTTGCCAAATTTCACTTTCTGTCATGATTTTATGAATGATAAATAATAGTTGATAAATGATAAAGTTTAATTCTTTAACATTTTACGATAGGAAGAAGTCGTTTTAAGAACTTCTTCGGTTTTGATTTTTAAATCTAATAAAATTTCGTTTTGAACATAATTTAGTTCTTCAAGCATTTCGAGCCAAAATAAAGTTTCATCGGTCTCCTCAATAACAATGGATAACTTTGAAAAACGTTCTGCTTTGGATCTGGCTCTGCACATTGCTCTGTAATTTGCTGCCATAGACGTAGATGATCGATATATTTGTTTTCTGATTACTGAAAAGGCTTCATTATAAGGAAGTTTTGAAAATTCCTTAATAATGCTGATCGCAATTTGTTTTGTTTTTATTGCGAAAACCTTATTATAATCTAAATTATCCATCATTTATAATTTATCGCTTATCATTTATCATTAAAAGAAACGCATATTCCAAAGCATCTTCTTTCAGTGATTCAAATCTTCCGCTTGCGCCGCCGTGTCCGGAGCTCATATCGGTTTTAAAAACTAAAATATTATTATCAGTTTTTAATTCTCTCAATTTTGCAGTCCATTTTGCGGGTTCCCAATATTGTACCTGTGAATCGTGAAAACCGGTCGTAATCAATAAGTGCGGATAATCTTTCGCCTCAATATTATCATACGGCGAATATTCTTTCATATAATGATAATATTCTTCGTCATTCGGATTTCCCCATTCATCGTATTCCCCGGTTGTCAAAGGAATCGTTTCATCCAACATCGTAGAAACAACATCCACAAAAGGAACCTGCGCTACAATTCCGTTGAACAAAGTCGGTTCGTAATTCATCACGGCTCCCACCAACAATCCGCCTGCGCTTCCTCCCATCGCATACAAATGTTTTGAAGAGGTGTAATTTTCTTTAATTAAATATTTTCCTGCATCAATAAAATCGAAAAAAGTATTTTTCTTCAGCAGCATTTTTCCGTCCTCGTACCATTCTCTTCCCAGATATTCTCCACCGCGAATATGGGCAATCGCATAAATAAATCCTCGGTCTAAAATTGATAATCTTACATTCGAAAAACTTGCATCAACAGTATGTCCGTAACTTCCGTAACCGTACAATAAAACCGGCGTATCTGCTGATTTTGTTGTGTCTTTATGGTAAACCAAAGAGATCGGTATTTTGATGCCTTCTTCTCTTGATTCTGCCCAGATTCTTTCAGAAATATAATTTTCAGGCAAAAATTTTCCGCCCAAAACTTCCTGTTGTTTCAGGAGTTTGGTGGTTCTGTCTTTCATATTATACTCATATGTAGAGCTGGGCTGCGTTAAAGAAGTATATCCGAAACGAAGAATTTCGGTATCAAATTCCAGGTTTGTTCCTATATAAGTAGTGTATGTAGGATCTGAAAACATCAGGTAATAAGACTCCTGTGTCTGTTCTTCAATAATTTTTATCTGTAAAAGACCTTTTTCTCTTTCCTCAAGAACGAGATAATCCTTAAATATTTCAAAACCTTCCAGCAAAATTTCGTCACGGTGTGGTATTACGTCTACCCAATATTCCATGCCGCAATTGGCAATTTTTGTTTTTACGAGTTTAAAATTGGTGGCATCGTCAATATTGGTAATGATATAAAACTCGTCTTTGTAATGCTCTACAGAGTATTCAAGGTCGTCAATTCTTGGCTGTATTACTTTCCATTCTGCAAAAACATCATCTGCAGGAATAAAATGATGCTCATCTGAGATGGTACTCGAGCTTGCCATGAAAATATATTCCATCGACTTTGTCTTGAAGACATTTACATCAAAAGTTTCGTCTTCTTCATGAAAAATTAAAACATCCTCTGAAGTGTCGGTTCCTAATTTATGTCTGAAAACCTTGTAAGCTCTTAAGCTTTCATCTTTTATAACATAGAAGATGTGTTTGTTATCATTTGCCCAGACTGCTTTTCCTGTGGTATTCTCAATTTTATCTGAAAGAATTTCATTGGTTTTTAAATCTTTAAAATTTAAAGTATAAATTCTTCTTCCGATATTATCTGAGGAAAACGATGCTAATTTGTTGTCGGGACTTACCGCAACATTGGCTACTTCAAAAAATTCTTCGCCTTCCGCAAGAATGTTAACGTCTAAAACAATTTCTTCCGGGTTTTCAAGCGTTTTGTATCTCCTGCAAAAAATGGGGTATTCTTTTCCTTTTTCGTAGCGTACGATATACCAGTATTCGTTAAAGAAATAAGGCAAAGACTCGTCGTCTTTTTTGTATCTGGCTTTCATTTCCTCGAAAAGCTCTTCCTGAAGTCCTTCAGAATCTTTCATTACAAAATCTGCATAGGCGTTTTCTTCTTCCAGGTATTTTATGACTTCGGGATTTTCTTTCTCATTCATCCAAAAATAATTGTCAATCCTTCTGTCGCCGTGTATTTCGAGTGTTTTTTCTATTTTTTTTGCCTTTGGAGC